>JANQPH010000055.1 GCA_028285405.1 Thermoleophilia bacterium | reverse complement strand
GCTTTCCGGGGCCCGTGTACGGCGTGAGCCGCTCCGGAGGCGAGATCGATGGCCAGCCCTTGTATCCGAGCCTCGCCGACTGCCCCGGGCCGGTCGATCTGGTCGTGGTCGCCGTCCCTGCCCCGGCCGTACCGGCCGTCGCCCGCGATGCGGTCGCCGTCGGCGCCCGGGCGCTGGTAGTCATCTCCTCGGGCTTCTCGGAGGTCGGGCCCGAGGGTGCCGAGCTCGAGTCCGAGCTGCTGCACATCGCCAACACCGGGGGGCTCCGCGTCCTCGGGCCGAACTGTCTCGGCCTGGCGGTCACCGACCCGGAGCGCCCGTTCGATGCCACCTTCGGCCCGGAGCGGCCCCCGCAGGGGCGGATCGCGTTCGCCTCGCAGTCGGGAGGCCTCGGGATCGGCGCACTCGCGTTCTGTGCGCGCAACGGCATCGGCCTTTCGGCCTTCGCCAGCCTCGGCAACAAGGCGGACATCTCCTCGAATGACCTCCTGGCCTGGTGGGGCCACGACGAGCAGACACGGGTCGTCCTCCTCTACCTGGAGGGCTTCGGCAACCCTCGTCGCTTCGTTCGGCTTGCGCGAAGCGTCGCTCGGACCACGCCGATCGTGGCGCTGAAGAGCGGCCGGAGCGCCGCCGGCCAGCGCGCGGCCGGCTCGCACACCGCCGCCCTGGCCGCCGGCGACGCTCCCACGGATGCCCTGTTCCGGCTGGCCGGCGTCGTTCGGGTGGACACCGTCTCCGAGCTCTTCGAGGCCGGCCTGGCGCTCTCGGGCCAGCCGCTGCCCCAGGGCGAGCGGATCGCGATCGTCAGCAACGCCGGCGGGCCGGCCATCCTGGCCGCGGACGCCTGCGAGGGCCGCGGGCTCAGCGTGCCGCCCTTCGACGACGCGCTCCGGGAGCAGGTGCGGGCCTCGGCGCCGGCCGTCGCGGGCCCGGCGAACCCCGTCGACCTCGGTGCCGGCGCCGGCCCGGAGGCCTACACGGCGTCGATCGAGTCCATCAAGGCGGCCGGCGTCTGCGACGCGATCCTCGCCATCCACACCCCCACGCGCGGAGGCGACTGGCGCGGGGTGCTCGCCGCCGTCCAGGCGCAGGCCGGCGACGGGCTCCCGATCATCGGATGCCTCCTCGGCGAGGACCCGCCTCCGCCCGAACACGGCGAGGAGTGGCCCGTGCCGTGGCTGGCGTTTCCCGAAGGGGCCGTCCGTGCGCTCGACCACTGTGTTAGCGCGGGCCGGGCGAGCCGGCGCACTCCCGACCCGGTCGAGCCCGTCTCCGGGATCGACACCTCGGCCGGCCGACTCATCCTCGCCGACGTGCCCGAAGGGCAGTGGCTGGACTCGGACGCCACCGAGGCGCTCCTGTCCGCCTACGGCCTGCGCCTCGCGCGGAGCAGGGTCGCGCGGACCGCCGACGAGGCCGCGGCCGCCCAAGCCGAGATCGGCGGCAAGGTCGCGGTGAAGCTGCTGTCCGACGTGATCACCCACAAGACCGACGTCGGCGGCGTGGTGCTCGGATGCGCCTCCCCCCCGGCGGCGGCGGCCGCATACGGCGCGATCGAGGCACGGATCGAGTCGGCTGGCTACCGCGGCGCCTTCCAGGGCGTCCTCGTGCAGGAGCAGGTTCCCGCCGGTCTCGACCTCATCGTCGGCGCCGTCACGGATCCGGTCTTCGGGCCGCTGATCCTCGCCGGGCTCGGCGGGGTCCAGGCCGAGCTCTGGGGGGACCGCTCGGTCGCGCTCGCGCCGCTCGGAGCTCGTGCGGCGGCACACCTGTGGAGCGGGCTGCGGGGAGCACCCCTGCTCGACGGCTATCGAGGCGCCCCGGCGGCCGACCGTGCCGCGCTCGAGGACGTCGTGCTCCGGGTGGGGCGACTGGCCGCCGAGCAGCCGCTGCTGGCCGAGATGGACCTGAACCCGGTCCGCGCCCTGGAGCCCGGGTCGGGGGCGGTCGTGCTCGACGCGCGCATCCGACGCGCCTAGGCGCCCACCGGCTCAGCCCTCGGCGCTGTCGTCCCGCTCGCTGCCGACCTCGCCGCGGGGCTCACCGGTCACCATGAACCGGACTCGGCCACCCAGCTCGCAGGCGTTGTTGGCGACCCGCTCGAGATGCCGGGCCACCAGGACGGCCGACGCGGACCAGCGGCGAGAGGTGTTGCCCTCCTCGAGGGCCGACACCTCTGACAGGACCTGCTCGAGCATCGGCTCGACCCTGCGCCATTCGTCACAGGCCCCCTCCCCCGCATCGACGTCGGCTCGGACGACGGCCTGGGCGCCGTTCGAGAGCGCATCCACGGCGTGCTCGCCCATCCTGCGGATCGCATCCTGCACCTGCCGGACGTCGGGCTCCGGCCGAGGCGCGGCCATCGCCAGCTTCGCGATCTCCGTGGCCAGGTTGCCGACACGCTCGAGCGCGACGGCCTCGATCAGCCCCATGTGGAGCAGGCGCAGGTCGGAGGCGAAGGTCGTCCAGCGCTGGTGCACGGACATGATCTGCTCCTCGAGCGCGGCGCTGCGCTGGTCGATGGCCTCGTCGCTGTCGATCACCGCCTGCGCCGACTCGACGTCGCCCTCCAGCCAGGCAGCGACCGACCGCTCGACCTGCTGGAGGACGAGGGTCGCGAGATCACCGAGGCCATCGCGGATGACCGCGATCTCGGCCTGGAGCCCGGTCGGCTCCGCCGCGCCCGCCGGCGTGCCGTCAGCCGTGTCTGGTTCGTCCGTGCCCATCCTGCTGCGCCCCCCGACTCTGAGTTCTACCTGACGCGGCCCGCGGCGTCCGATCGCGCTACGGTCGTTGCGTGTGGTGGACGGGGCCAGAGCTGGCGGCGTGGGTGCGCTGCAAGCTCAAGGCGATCGCGCTCGCCGCCGTGATCCTCGTCGTGATGGGGCTCATCGGCGTCATCGCCGCGCTCGCGGGCGGCTGAGGCGCCGCCGGCCGGTCAGCGGCGCTTGCGCTTCGGGCCCGGCTTCTTCTTCTGCTGGGGCTGCTGCTTCTGGAGCGAGCCGATGATGAAGAGAAACGTTCCAGTCGCCATCAGCACGGCGCCGCCCATGAGGAACCAGAACGCCGACTGGGTGATGATCGCGAAGATCGTCAGCAGGGCGGCGATGACGACCCCCACGATGAGGACCCGTCGCCAGTGCAGCCGTTGGAGCATCGCGCGAGCCTACATCGCGGCGATCTCCGACGATCCCGCTCACGACGAGCGCGCGCGAGCCGGTGTCCACTCCGACAGCGCCAGCACGACCGCGGCGTCGGGTCCGGCGACCTCACGGCCCTGCTCCGGCAGGGAGATGCTCAGCTGCGCACCGCGTGACTCCTCCCTGGTCCCGGCCGAGTGCCAGACCGCCTCGGTCCGGTGCTGCTCGCCATCCCGGCGAATGGCGACGAGCAGCCGGTCCTCCCACGCAGGCAGCTGCTCGGTGAAGTCGCGGAAGTCGAAGCCAACCCCCCACCGGTCCGACGGCGGCAACTCGGCGACCTTCAGCGAGATCACGTAGCGCATCCAGCCGTCGCCGCCCTCGGGAACGAGGTCGGACGAGAGGTAGGTCGTGAGCAGGTCCACGATCTCGGTGCCCGGCTCGACCTCGATCGGGCAGTGGTGGGCGGCCGTGCGCTCGTGCAGCAGGATCGGCAGGCCACGGATGGCGAGGGTCACCTCCGCCTGGTGCCTGGGACCGCCCGCGGCCGACAACCCCTCGACCCCCCGCAGCGACGCGTGGATCCTGGTGTCGCCGAACAGGAAGCGCTGCAGGTGCTGATACCCCTCCTCCGAGTTGACGATCCCGTAGCGCCCGCCGTGGGAGCGATGCACCCATGCGGTCGGCGAGTCGACGACCGACGCCTCGTCGGTCTGGACCAGCCCGTCGCTCTTGATGCCCACGACCTTCGAGATCACCCCGCTGTAGTCGTCGGCGTTTGTCCCGACGAGACAGAAGACCCGCGAGGGATCGAAGTTGTCCGTGTCGAGCAGCCGGCGCGGATCGAAGCCCGCCTGCTCACGCGCCTCGTCGCCCTCCACCCGCAGGAACTCCTGCATCCGGTCATCGCCGAACGTGTCCATGTCCCACGGTCCGAAGAAGTCACGGGCCTTCTCGAGGATGTCCGCCGCCCGCACGAAGTCGATCCCTCCGTGCGGCGTCGCGTAGGTGAAGACCCGGTCGATGTCGTCCGAGGCCAGCTCGGACTTCATCCGGTACGTGCGCTCGATCAGGCTCCGACAGACGAGTCCGCCCATGGAGTGGGCTACGAGGACGACCTTCTGGCCCCGCTCCCTGCGGATATGCCGCACCAGGTCGTACAAACCCTCGGCCGCCTCCTCGATGGGCAAGCGCGTGGTGTCGTCGTGGCCGTGGGAGCCCGTCGAGACGTCGTAGTAGCGATAGATCCAGATCCCCGGCGGAAGGTCGTCGAGCGCGCCCGCGGTGCCGGCCCCGTCGACCCCCGGCCGCGTCGGGCCGGGCTGCAGCCCGCGCTCGTAGCGATCCGTGTAGCCCCAGTCGGTCATCAGGCGGAGCAGGGCGCCCTCGAATCCGAAGAACCGCGGCTCGTTGTCGGCCCCGATCCGCACGTGGGTGGACCCACGCGAGAACCCGTAGAAGGGGTCGTCAACGGTTCCCTGGATGTCCTTGTCCCGCATGGCGTAGCCGCGGACGTAGATGATCGGAAGCGGCGGGGTCTCGGGCATCGTTGAGCTCCACGATCGGGTCTCGATGGATGCCCCATCTTCGGCCGAGCGCGCGCGGCCTGCAAGCGCCCCTCTCCGGCCACGAAAAAACCCCGTCGCGACGGGGTTCTCGAGTAATGGAGGATGCGGGGCTCGAACCCGCGACCTCTACGCTGCCAGCTTCCCCAGCCGACGGCACGTGAGGGAAACCGGGGTCAAGAGACGCCCATCACCGACGGGTTCTCGGCCTCTCGGCACCGCGCCCCGTTGCCCCCACTTGCCCCCGAGTTCCACGCGGGGCGTGCGACAGGTGTGCGACGGCGCTGCGACCGCCTGCTAGAGGGGCCGCACCCCGCCTGGGAGCACGCGGAGCTCTGCTCGCCCACGACCCACCGCCTGTGTCGGCTCCAGCTCGGGGACCGATAGAGACTCGGACGAAGATCCCGCCTCAACGAGCCCAAAGGTCAGGGCACGGACCTCGGCCGGAGGAACACCAAGCGCTTCGCCGATGCCCCCGACCGACAGGCCGCGCGCGCGGAGATCAGACGCGATCTGCGGGAAGACTCGTGACGTCTCGCGGGCGATCGGGCTGGGCTCCGAAGTGCGCCACCCGCGTGCGCTGAGCTGCCTGAACAGCCGCGTGTAGTGCCATTCGGTGATGCGGCCGAGACGATGGAGGCGAACTGCGGCAGCAGCGACGGATACGCGCCAGACCTTCTTGACCTCAAGGAGGTCGTCCAATGAGGGTGAGCGCGGCGCAGAGGCAAGGAAGCCCTCAGCGGGCATGAGAAAAGCGGAGGCAAACTCGGTCGCCTCCTTCTCTGCAGTTCTGCTTCCGCTGATGTCCGTGCGCCGGTGGAGCACCAAGTGGGCGAGTTCGTGCGCCGCGTCAAAGCGACTCCGCTCGCCTGATTTCGCCCCGTTGAGGAGGACGAAGGGTGTCGGCCCCTGCCAGAAGCAGAACGCGTCCATCTCCGAGGTGTCCTCTCTGAGCGAGAACACTCGCGCGCCGTTACCCTCGAGTAGCCCGACCATGTCGGCCACCGGCCCGGCCCCAAGCCCCCAGCTCGTTCGGACAGCGTGCGCGGCAGCGTTCGGATCAGCCCCATGGTGATCTGGAATCAGCGGGCGCGGCAGTTCATACCCCGCGTCCATCCAGTCGGAGATCAACACCGCGAGCTGTCCAGCCGCCAGCGCGGCGTCTCGGTCGCTGGCCCGCAGTCGGCTGAGCGAGCGAAAGCTCGCCGACTCCTTCTCCAGAGTCTCGATCTCCGGTCGACGGAAGAAGTCGACCGGGTAGTCCAGCTCGGCCGCGATCCGAGCGAGGGTCTCCTCGTCAGGAACCGTCGCGCCCGTCTGGTAGTTCGAAATCGTCCCAGGCGAGACTCCCGCAGCCGCTGCGAGGTCAGCTACTCGGCGCCTCCGTCGCGCTCGAGCATGACGGAGGCGTGAACTCGAAAAGGTGGCCACGCGGGGATCATGCCGATCTGCGCCGACGGACTTCGACGGGAGGCGATGGGGCCGATGGCGGCGCCGTGACCTTGCGCCCCGGCCCGCCTCCGAAGTCGACGTCCGGGAGTAGTACCCGCAGGTGCCAGTCCGCAATCACGCCACCATGATCCGTCGTGGCCGGGATCGACAACTCCGACTGGACGAGTCCGCGCGCGAGATTCAGGTGGTGAAGGAGTACGTAGGTGACCGGTTTCGCCAGGGCCTCGCCAGGCGGCTGAGCGATGTCGAACCTCAATTGACCCCGGATTGGCTGGCGCGCCTGTTCTCGGCCGTTCCTCCCGCGTGGTCGGAGCGAACGCGCGTCCTCGCCTGGCCGACCAGTTGCGACGTTTCCTGCCACGACCGCGATCCGATGCTCCCCGGTCGGGTCCTGGACGTATTGGACCTGCCCCTCCTCGGTGGGCTCCCAGCCTTTCAGCTGCAGCACCCCGCGGAGTCGCCGACCCGTCCAGTGATACATCTGCGTGCCGGCGAAGCCGGAGAGGTGAAGTGGATCACCCTCGGCCGCGAGCATCGCGCCGACGCGGAGCGGCTCCGTCAGGTCAGCCACCTCAAGCCCGAGGACGCTGGCAATGTGATTGAACGAGTCGTCGCCCGTCAGCTCATTCGCACGGAGAGGGAAAGCGGACACGACGAGAATCCTAGCAGCCGCCTCGGCGCCCGTCGATTCTGTTTAGGCCCGGTGGCCCCGGACGGCCAGCCAGCCATGGTCAAGGTGATGTGCGGCTAGGTCGGCTTCTCGGCGGCGTCCGCTCGACCACCGAAGGGGCGCCGGAAGACCCGGCGCGGTCGGAGATCCTCGTGCATCTGAGCGTTCAGTTCCCCGCCGCGTCCCGCAGTTGTCGCGTCGTGGCGAGCGATTTCGTTGGGGGTATCCCCCTCAAGCGGCCCGAGGCCGCCGCCGCGAGGCAGGGAGGTGGTGCTCCGCGCCGATTCCTACGGCGCGCCGCCGTCCACACGGCCGGCGCCTCCGGCCCCTCACCATTGGAAGGGACGAAGCTCTCGGATCAGATGCCGGTGACCGTGCAGAAAGCCGACGGGCGGCTGACCGCCAGTCCGACACGCGCCTCGGCGCGGAACACAGTCTGGCTGGTGTGGAAGGTGCTCGTGTCGACTGAGCTGACCGTGGTCGGCACGGAGCCCGTCCACTCGATCCGCACGCTCTCGCGCTCGACCACGTAGAGGTTCTCCTCCGAGAACGCGCCGACCAGGCCCGTGCCCTCAGTCAGCCCGAGGGTGAGGATCACCGGGAGCCCGTGGACCGTCATCGGCCCCGTGCCGGACGGCGGGCCCCAGATGTACTCGCCGTCGGCGGTCCGAAGGAGCGCGATCCCCTCCCAGTCGTTCGGGTGGAGGACCACGTGGGTGGGCTCAGCCTTCGAGGCGCCCACCCGGATCTTGGTCATGGCCTTATGAATCGCGTCCGGAACCGGATCGCCGCCCTTGGCCTGAGCCTGGACACCCGAGACGTTCAAGATCCCGGCGAGGTTCGGCGCGTTCCCATCCCCGGTGAGCGTCTGCGTCTCGATCGCCTCGGCGACCATGAAGGCGAGCTCGTTTTGGCCACTTCAGCCTACGAGCACGAGGGGCGGTTCCCCCGTCGCCTCGCGCGGAAGCGTGATCCCGCCTCGCGCCGCGCCAACAAGCTCAGCGGCTCCCTCTCGAACCGCCGCCCGCCTACTCGTCTTCCAGTCGCTCTGCCCAGAGCCAGCGCCCAGCCGGAATGATGGTCTCCAGAGCGTCCCGGTCGTCACTCCCGACAAAGGTGATCGCACCGCTCTCGAGGA
Organism: Thermoleophilia bacterium; assembly: GCA_028285405.1. GTDB lineage: Bacteria > Actinomycetota > Thermoleophilia > Miltoncostaeales > Miltoncostaeaceae > JANQPH01. The sequence continues at coordinate 48,683 of JANQPH010000055.1, read as the reverse complement.
TCTCGGGACGCTTGGTGATGTTCTCAACCGTGTAAGGCTCGTCTTCCTCACCGAGTACACGAACTCTCCAAGTCATGGCGGCCTCCGGGCCAGTTCGCTCTCCAAGGATGATCCTAGGAGGCGCGCGAGCGTGACGGCAAGATGGCCCGCAGGTAGGCTGCTCCCACGATCACGAGTGGCCCGGCGGCGCGCCAACGCCCCGGGCCGTGGCAGCGGAGGGAGTCTCCGATGCGTGACCGAGGCTACCTGGCACCGCCGGTACTCGATCTACCCATTCAGCACCTGCCGACGCCGTCACCGGTTGCCCCCTCACATGCCCCACAAGAGGAGGAGCCGGTGGTAGAGAGAGAGCCGCTCGCGACTGACGGCAAGGAGGCGAGACTGCCTCAAGCTCCCCGCTGGAGCGCTTCGCGATCGGCTTCGGGCAGTGGCCTGTGAGTGGCTTGCCCCGTGCTCAATGGAGAGAAAACGCGACGTGGATCGAGGGTACCTTTCTTGGCGTGAACGACGCAGGCGACCTCGTCGTCGAAGGCCCAGGCCGCCGGGACGAGATCTCGCGCGAGGAGGCTCGCTTGAGGAACCTTCGAGTCCAGTGTCAGAGGTGCCGGAAGTGGCAACTGCCGCGGCGGGTCGACCGTCGCGGTAACTGCAACCTGGGTTGTTGGAGGGCCCCGTGAGCGTCCAGCGGAGGCTCCGCAATGGGCGCCGCTTCTACGAGGTGCGCTGGCGCGAAGGAGGACGCCAGCGGTCCCGGGTCTTCGATCGCAAGAAGGACGCTGATGACTTCGAGGCCGAGCGAAGGCGCCGCGCCCAGCTCGGTGCTTACGCGCCGGCCGAACCCTCCCCGGAGCCGCTCTCCAAGTGGCTGGACACATGGTGGACGCGGGAGGCCCCAGGGTGGGCACAGTCGACAAAGTCCAATCGGGGCGCCGTCATCGATAGGTGGATCACGCCCTACATCGGCCACGTGCCCCTGAGAGATCTCGGCGAAGACCGGGTCATGCAGCGGCGCGGCGAAACTCTGGCGGAAGGCTGCCCTCACCCCCAGGCCAACCAGGCTCTCGGGATCCTCTCCTCCGCCCTCTCCTCGGCCCGCCGGGCCCGAAAGGTGCCGGCGAACCCCTGCCAGGGGATCCGGCGGCTGAAGGTCCAGGTGAAGCGGCCGCGGGCGCTGACGCCGCCCGACGTCGAGCGCGTTCGGCAGAAGATGGCCGATCCTCGCGACGCGGCACTCGTCTCGGTCCTCGGGTACGGCGGCCTGCGACCGGAGGAGGCGCTGCCCTTACGGTGGTCCGACATCGGACGCACGATCGCGGTGTCGCGAACGTATACGCATGGTGAGCTGAGCGAGCGGACCAAGACGGGCCGGATGCGAGCCGTCGAGATCGTCGAGCCGCTCGCCGAGGACCTTGAAGCAATCCGGCCGAAGGCGCACGGCCACGACGAGCTCATCTTCCCCCCACCCGAGGGTGGGCTCTGGGACCTTACGAACTGGCGGAACCGCGTGTGGGCGAAGGCGATCAAAGCAGCTGGGATCAAGGCGGCGCCGTACGATCTCCGCCACACGTTCGTGTCCCTCCTGATCCACGAGGGCCGAAGCGTTCCGTACGTCGCGGCGATGGCCGGACACTCCCCGCGCGTCTGCCTCGAGCGCTACGCGCACATGTTCGCCGAGGCGCAGCTCCGGACAGGAGTCACGATGGTCGACGAGATCCGCTCGGCCCGCGCGAGGGTGTGCGACAGGAGTGCGACAGAGGCAACCGTCGCGGTGCTCCGTTCGTCACGTGGTCACAAAGAAACCCCGCCTGAGCGGGGGGTTTCGGAAGTGGAGGATGCGGGGCTCGAACCCGCGACCTCTACGCTGCCAGCGTAGCGCTCTCCCAGCTGAGCTAATCCCCCGGGAAGCCGGCAGTGTACCGCGACCGGCCGCCCGCGGCGATGCGCGCGCGGTGTCCGCGCGGCGGCCTCAGGAGGCGGCGGCGATCTCCTCGCGCGGGGCGTCGTGCCAGAGGCGGTCGAGGCGGTAGAACTCCCGCGCCTCGGGCGTGAACACATGGACGACGATGTCGAGCAGGTCGATCAGCACCCAGTCGGCCTGGCTGTCGCCGTCGACGCTGTGGGCGATCACGCCGTGGTCGTTCTTCAGCCGGAACCGGACCTCGTCGGCGATCGCCGCCACCTGGCGCGGGGTCTGCCCGCTGCAGACGACGAGATAGTCCGTATAGGTCACCAGCTCGCGGACGTCCATGATCACGACGTCCCGGGCTTTCTTCGAGGCGGCCGCAGAGGCGGCTGCGTAGCTCAGCTCGAGCGGCGAGACTCGGTGCCTTCGTGGGGCTCCATGGACGCCGGTGACGCTACCAAACCCGCACGACGAAGCTCCCGCTCGACGGTAGCGGGAACCAGGTGCGTGATCGGGCGGCCATCCTCCATCCTGCGGCGGATCAAGCTCGACGAGATGCCGATCTCGGGCATGACGACCCAGTCGACCTGCCCCGGGGCGATGTCGTCGGCGGCATCCGACAGCTCCTCGGCAACCGCGGCGCCACGGGGAACGACGGCCAGCCGCGCTCGCGCGAGGATCCCCTCAGGATCGCGCCACGTCGGGAGACCGAGCAGCTGATCGGCGCCCATGATGAACCAGAGCTCCGCCTCCGGGAGGTCGCTGGACACCTCGCCAAGCGTGTCAACCGTGTAACTCGGCGGCGGCCGGTCGAGCTCGATCCGTGAGAGCCGAAGGCGATCGTCCTCCGCGACGGCTAGCTCGACGAGCCGGGCGCGCAGCTCGGGGTCGAGGCGCGGCCCGGCGGGCTTGTGCGGTGGCGCCAGCGCGGGCACGAGCCACACCTCGTCGAGGCCGAGCTGCCAGCGCGCCTCGGTCGCGACGATCAGGTGACCGATGTGCACCGGATCGAAGCTCCCTCCCAGGAGCCCGATTCGGGCGGCGTTCGGGCTAGCGGACGTGCCCGTCCCCGGTGACGAGGTACTTCGTGGTCGTCAGCTCGGTCAGGCCGATCGGACCACGGGCATGCAGCTTCTGGGTCGAGATGCCGATCTCGGCGCCCATCCCGAACACGCCGCCGTCGGTGAACCGGGTCGACGCGTTGACGTAGACCGCGGCGGCGTCGACGAGGTGACGAAACGTCTCGGCCGCCTCCAGATCGCGGGTGACGATCGCCTCGCTGTGCCCCGAGCCGAACTCGTTGACGTGGGCGATGGCGTCCTCGAGCGAGTCGACGACGTGCACGGCCATCACCAGCGCGAGGAACTCGGTTGCGTAGTCGTCCTCGCTCGCGTCCGCGAGCGATTCCGCGCCGTTGCCGAGCGCCGCCTTGGCCTCGGCGGACACGCGCAGCTCCACGCCGTTGTCCTCGAGGTCGTGGACGAGGTCGGCGAGCACGGCGGGCGCGGCGTCACGATGGACCAGGAGCGTCTCGGCCGCGTTGCAGACCCCCGGGCGCTGGACCTTGGCGTTGACCGTGATCTCGCGCGCCATCCCGGGCTCGGCGCTCGCGTCGACGTAGACGTGGTTGTTGCCCGCCGCGGCGAAGATGACCGGCACCCGGGCGTGCTCCTCCAGAAACGCCTTCAGCTCCTCGCCCCCGCGCGGGATGACCAGATCGATCTGGCCCTTGGCGGCGATCATCGCCCGCAGCTCGTCGCGGTCGGTCCCGAGCATCGTGACCGCGGCCGGAGGCGCGTCGACCGCCTCGAGGGCCCGGACGAGGACCCGACCGAGGACGGTGTTGGATCGCTCCGCGATCCGGCTGCCACGCAGGACGGCGGCGTTACCGCTCTTCAGGCAGAGCGCCGCCGCGTCGGTGGTCACGTTCGGTCGCCCCTCGTAGACGACGGCCACGACCCCGAGCGGCACGCGGGTGCGCACGATCTCGAGCCCGTTCGTGAGCCGGCCGCCCCCGTCCACGCTTCCGACGGGGTCGGCAAGTGCGGCGACGGCCCTCACGCCGCCCGCCATTCCGGCGATCCGGTCCGGATCGAGGGCGAGCCGATCGAGCAGCGCCGAGTCGGTCCCGCGCTCTGCCGCCTCGGCCAGATCGGCCCGGTTCTCGGCGATGATCTCTTCCTCGGCCCGCTCCAGCGCGCCGGCGATCTCCTCGAGCAGCTCTGCCTTCTCGGCCGGCGAATACGTCGCCAATACCCGCCCTGCGGCGCGCGCCTCGCGCAGGCGTCTCTCGAGATCGTTCACGGGTGCATTACACCACGTCGTCCCGTGCCAGGACGAATCGGTCGCGGTGGATGACCTCGCCCGAGGCATCCGGCAACTGCCGCCTGACCTGCTCGCTGCGGAGGCCCGCGACGGCCCTGACCTCCTCGGCCGAGAGGCTGGCGATGCCTTTGCCGACGGCACGTCCCGAGGAGTCGAGGACGTCGACGGCGTCGCCCGCGGCGAAGGTGCCGTCGGAGCCCACGACCCCGACCGGAAGCAGCGACCGACCGGACTGGCGCATCGCCGTGGCGGCGCCGTCGTCGACGCGAACCGCTCCGCGGCTCGGCTTGGCGTGGCGCAGCCACAGCTTGAATCCGCTCTCGCCGCTCGGCGCCGGGGCCAGACGGGTTCCCCGGGGCCTGCCGGCGAGTGCATCCTGGACGACGCCGTCCTCGAGCGCAGACGCGACGACGCACGTGATGCCGGCAGAGCGGGCCATCTCGGCCGCCGCCAGCTTGCTGAGCATGCCCCCGCGCCCGGTCCGCGACGCACCGAGATCGGCGAGCGGCAGGGCGTCGAGCTCGATGTCGCCCGGAACCTGGTCGATCAGGCTCGGGGCCCCGTCGCCCTGCGCGAGCAGCCCCTCGCGGTCGGTCAGCAACAGCAGCGCCCTGGCCCGAAGCAGCACCGCGACGTGAGCGGCGAGGACGTCGTTGTCGCCGAAGGTGAGCTCGTCGGTCGCGGTCGTGTCGTTCTCGTTGACGATCGGCACGACACCGAGGTCGAGCAGCCGCAGCAGCGTGGTGCGCGCGTTCAGGTACGACGCCCGTCGCTCGAGGTCGTGCGAGGTGAGGAGGACCTGCGCGGCCACGACCCCGTCGATCCCGAGCGCCGCATCCCACTCGGCCATGAGCGCGCTCTGGCCGACGGCCGAGGCCGCCTGCAGATCGGGGAGCGCGGTCCGGTGCTGCCCGAGCCCGAGCCGCCCGCGGCCGCTCGCGGTGGCCCCGCTCGAGACGACGACCGGCCGGTGGCCCTCCTGGCGGAGCGCCAGCACGTCGGCGGCGCGCGCCCGAATCACGTCCTCGCGCAGGCGGCCGTCCTCGCCGACGATCGTCGACGAGCCGATCTTCACGATGACGACGTTGGAGCTCACTGGCGGAGGGCCTCCAGGATCCGGGCCCGCAGATCGGCGACTCCCTCGCCAGTATCGGCATCGACCCCGACGGCTGCAGCTCCGGCGGACGCCGACCCCGTCGCGACGGTGATCTCGGTCACCGTGTCCGAAGCGTGCTCCAGGAGCGCCGGCCGCCCGAGGGCGAGGGCGTCCTCGACCGGGATCGCGCCCGGACCGGTGGCGGCGCAGTGGACGAGCACCCTGGCCCGCTCAAGCTGCTCCAGGTGCCCGTCACGACGCGGCGATCCGTCCTCGGCCAATCCGGGGAGGTCGGCGATCAGCAGGATCCGGTCCGCCTCGTCCCGGAGCGCGCCGAAGGCCGGCTCCTGGGTGGTGCGCGGGTAGGCCGCGACCGGCGCCCGCGCGCCGGTGAGCGCGTTCAGGACCGCGCTCTTTCCGGAGTTCGGGAGCCCGACGATCGCCACGTCGATCGCCAGCCGCAGATCGAGCGTCAGCCAGGTCGCCTCGCCTCCCGTGCCCGGCACGGCCTTGCGGGGCGCCTGGTGGGTCGCGGAGCGGAAGGCCCGGTTGCCGACGCCCCCGTCGCCGCCCTGGGCCACCTGGATCTCGGTGCCATCCTCGTCGAGCGAGGCGATCAGGTTCCCGTCACGCTCCACGCGGGTCCCGAGGGGCACCGCCAGCCGCAGATCCGCCCCGGCGGCGCCGTGACGGTTACGCCCGCCGCCGTGCTCACCGCGCTCGGCCTTGTGGTGGATGTCGTACCGGAAGCGACCGAGGTCCGGCACCTTCTCGTCGGCGACCATGAGGACACGGCCACCCCGCCCGCCGTTGCCGCCGTCGGGGCCGCCTTTCGGGACGTGGGCCTCCCGCCGAAACGAGACGGCGCCGTTGCCGCCCGCCCCGCCCTCGACGTGGATGCGAGCGTGGTCGACGAAGGTCATGGTCGGCCCGGCGCGGGGCCGGACGGCCGTCAGGCGGCGGGGGTCTCCTCGGGATGCACGAAGACCCTGCGGCCCTTGCGGCCGTTGGTGAACTTCACCCGCCCGGTGACGGTTGCGTAGATCGTGTGGTCTCGACCGAGGCCGGTGCCGTCAGCTGGATGGAACCTGGTTCCGCGCTGGCGCACGATGATCGATCCGGCCGGCACGAGCTGGCCGTCGAACACCTTGACGCCGAGGCGCTGCGCGTTCGAGTCGCGACCGTTGCGGCTGCTGCCGCCACCCTTCTTGTGAGCCATCTACTTCTTCCCCACCGCGATCTTGTCGATGACGATCCGGGAGAGCCGCGAGCGATGACCGAGCTGCCGGCTCTGGTTGCTCTTGGCCTTGTAGGTCCGGACCCGGATCTTCTCGCCGAGCACGTGCTCCTCGACGGTTGCCGTCACCTTGCCGCCGTCCGTGATGCCCTTCTGGTCGCCGACGGCGAGCGTGGGCGGCGCGATCGAGTCTCCCTCGGCCTCCGGCAGGCGATCGACGAGCAGCCGCTCGCCTTCGCGGACGCGATATTGCTTGCCCCCGAGGGCGATCACTGCGTAGTCAGGCAATTCCGCTCCTGTGCGTGCTGCCGTGGCCAGATTGGCCGACGGATGAGGATAGCACTGTGAGCAGAATCCGAGGGCGATCGGTTCCCCGGACCGATCGACCGCAGGTGTTCGGCGAGAGGACGCATGCCGGGTCTGGATGACCCGGACCGTCCGGTTGGGTGTCCTCCCAATGTCTCGTCGGCGGATCTACACACGCCATCGGGTGACCAGTTGCCGCAGCCGTCCGCGGGGCTCGATCCGGCCGGTGCCGAGCACCAGCGCGCCGATCAACCCGACGGCGGTCCCGGCGACGATCATCGAGCCGACGACGAAGTCCGGGCCGGGATCGACCCAGGGAATCGCGTCGGCGTGGCGACTCAGCGCGACACCCGCCGCCGTTCCGATCCCGACGAGGCCGAGGGCGAGCGCAACCCGCTCGAAGCGTGCGCCGCTCCGTGTGGCCTGGGCCTCGGTGATCGCGCGCAGGTCGACCCGATCGGGAAACAGCGCGACCCAGCACGCGAGCGTCGCCGCCGCCCAGGCGGTCGCGACCAGGTACCCGCCGACGACGTCGCTCGGCCGATGCCACGCGGCGGCGACCGTCGCGATCCCGATCAGGGCCGCGATCAGGGTGCCGACGATGGCGACCGAGCGGCGGGCCCGAGGCGGAGCGACGACGATCGCCGCCCAGGCGACGGCGAGCCCGATCGTCGCGTGGCCGCTCGGGAAGCTGTTGGAGTACTCGGGCTGGTCCAGGAGGTCGGGTCGGGTCAGCACCCAGCTCTTCAGCACCTCGCTGGTGCCGACGGCTCCCAGGATGGCGACGACGGGAACCAGCGCGAGCCGCAGACGGCCCCGTATCGCGGCGACCGCGGCGAGCGCACCGACCGCGAGCACCAGGGTCGACCCGCTGATTACCCGAAGGGCACTCCGCGCCGCCTCCCGTGCGTCCGGGTCGGCGAGGTCGCGGCCCTCGAGCGCCGCCTGGTCGACCTCCTGGCCGAACCGCGTGCGAACGAAGACCGCGTAGACGCCGAGGAGCCCGGCGACGCAGCCGGTCGCGAGCGCGCCGAGGCCGAGCCTCGGCCGCGTCCTGCGCTCAGGCGGCGGCCGCGGCGTCGATCGCCCTGATCTTGTGCTCGTCGAGCTCGGCGTTCGGGTCACGCTCGATCACGATGCGCTTGCCCGTCTCGCGCTCGATCTCGGCGAGGCGCTCCCCGTCCTCGCCGGCCAGGAGCGCCGCCACCTCGTTGCCGACGGTGACCGAGAACGCGTCGCCCTCCTTGCCCGGGAGCGTCCGCAGCAGCTGGCGCTCCACCTCGATCGCGGCGGTCTCGCTGGTCACCAGCGAGCCGGCGCCCTCGCAGGTCATGCAGGGCTCGGTCAGGATCTCCCGCGGCCCCTCGGCGATGTTCTGGCGGGTCATCTCGACGAGGCCGAGCGGCGAGATGTCGACGACGAACGTGCGCGTGCGATCGCGCTCGAGCGCCTTGTCGAGCGCCTCCTTGACCGCCTTGCGGTTCCTCGGCTCGTCCATGTCGATGAAGTCGATGATCACGATGCCGCCGATGTCGCGCAGCCGCAGCTGCCTGACCACCTCGTTGGCGGCCTCGAGGTTCGTCTGGGTGACGGTGTCCTCGAGCCGGGTCTTGCCCCGACCGACGTTGCGCCCGCTGTTGACGTCGATGACCGTCATGGCCTCGGTGTCGTCGATCACGAGGTAGCCGCCGCCTGGAAGCGGCGCCCGGCGCTCGAGCGTCGAAAGGATCGCCTTCTCGACCCCGTACCGGCGCATCATCGGCTGCTCGTCCGTGTAGAGGCGCACGCGCTTCGCCATGGCCGGCGAGGTCTTGCGCAGGAAGCGCAGCAGGCGCTCGTGCTGGTCCTCGTCGTCGACGAGCACCTCGTCCACCTTGGCGTTCAGGAGGTCGCGCATCGTCCGCAGCGAGATGTCTGCCTCGCTGTAGAGCAGCGACGTGGCGCTGACCTGGTCCTCACGCTGCTGCAGCACCTGCCAGAGGCGGTTGAGGGACGCCAGATCCCGTGCGATGTCCTCGGCCGACGCTCCTGCGGCCGCCGTCCGCACGATCAGGCCGCCCGTCTTCAGCGGAAGCGCGTCGCAGATCTGCCGCAGGCGACGTCGCTCGTCCTCGGTGAGGCGCTTCGACACGCCCACCCCGCTGCCGTAGGGGACGTAGACGACGAATCGGCCGGCGAGCGAGAGCTGCATCGTCAGGCGACAGCCCTTGGAGCCCATCGGGTCCTTGGTCGCCTGGACCATGATCTCGTCGCCCTTCTTGAGCAGGTCGGCGATGCGCCGCTTGTTCTTGGGCACGCCTTTCGCCATCACCTCGTCGACGTGCAGGAACCCGTTCTTCTCGATGCCGACGTCGACGAATGCCGCCTCCATCCCCGCGAGGACGTTGGTGACACGGCCTTTCCACACATGGCCGACGACCGAGCGCTGACCGCGGCGCTCGATGCGCACCTCGACGGTCACTCCGTCCTCCAGGATCGCCACGCGTGTCTCGGCACGGTCCACGGACACCAGGATCTGCGTCTTCAGCCCTCGCTCCCCTCACTCTGGTCCACGTCGGCGCCGGGTAGGCGCTCGATGATCTTGTCGATCGCCGACTGCGCCGGCGCCGGAATTCCCGCGATGAGCGGCTGTCCGCCCGAAAACCGTAGGTAGGCCAGCTCGCCGAGCGCCCGGGTCGATGTGTACGCGATCCCGCCCCTGATGAGCGGTCCCGCCATCGGAACCCCGCGGGCACCGAACCGGGCGACGCCCCGCAGCCCGAACCCGGCTCCGAGGATCACAGCCGCGTCGGCGGCCGACTGGGCGCCGAGCTCCCGATCGAACATGGCGGCGATGCTGGCCACCATCCGCATCTGGATCGAGGAGATGACCGCAAGCCCGGAGACGGCGAGGCTGGCGGCGCCGACCGCGGCCGCCCGCCGGGCCGCCCGGGCCACCATCCACTCCCCGACCGACGGCCGGAACGTCGGGCGCTGGCGCCCCGCGGCGAGCGCCTGATCGCCCAGGGCGCGCGCGATCTCGAGGCCAGCACGGCGAGCGCCGATACCCGACAGCGAGGAGACCTGGATCGTGTCGGACAGCTCGAAGCGGCTGCCCACCCCGATCGCCCGCTCGAGCTCGCGCCGCTCGGGCGGGCTGCCGATCAGCAGCGCCCGCACCCGCGTGCCCTGGTGCTTGCGCGCGGCCAGCGCCTCGGCGCCCGCCTCGATGTCGTCGGTCGGGACCCACAACACGAGGTCCGTCTCGCCGATGTCGGGCCCGTGCCCGAGCAGGTCGCGCAGGAACCGCGTGCCGGCGTCGTCGCCCGGAAAGAGCGAGATGGCGGATGTCTGCTTGGACTCGTGGTCGACGTCGATGAACCGCTGCACGTACGGGCGCACGGTCATCATGGCCCCGAGGCCTCGCGACAGGACGCTCACCTCGCGCGCGACGTTCTTCGTGCGTTGATCCCGAGCAGGATGCCCACCGCGGCCAGCATCGTGACCGTGTGGCTACCCCCGTAGCTCATGAAGGGGAGCGGGATCCCCGTGATCGGCATCAGGCCCACCGTCATGCCGATGTTAACGAACACCTCGAACGCGATGACCGCCACGATCGCCGCGGCGACCAGCTGATCCATGCGCGTCGACGCGTTCGCGGTGATGCGCAGGCCGCGCCAGATCAGCAATCCGAACAGGACCAGGACCCCGCCGGCGCCGACGAAGCCGAACATCTCCGAGGTCACCGCGAAGATGAAGTCCGTCTGGTGCTCGGGGAGGAAGTCGTTGATCGTCTGGCTCGCTCCGCTCGGCCCCTTGCCGAGCGCGCCGCCCGAGCCGATGGCAGTCGTGCTCTGCTCGAGCTGGTAGCCGGTCGATCCCGGGTCCGGATCCGAGCCGACGAACGCGGTCAGACGGTCGATCTGGTACGGCTGCAGCACGTCGACCCCGGAGGTGGGCAGCGCCCACAGCACGGCGGTCACCGCCGCGCCGACCGCAGCGCCCACGGCCGCGAAGTGGGTCCACGGCGTTCCTGCGATGAAGAGGATCGTGAGGAGGATCACGGCGTAGACGATCGCCGTGCCGAGGTCCGGCTGAAGGAACACCACCGCCGCCGGAAGGGCGGCCACTCCACTCGCGAGCAGCGTGAACCGGATCGTCCCGACCTGCGCGGCGGACTCCACCACCAGGCCCGCGAGGACGATCATCAGGATCACCTTCCCGAACTCCGACGGCTGCAGGCTGAACGGGCCGATCTCGATCCATCGGTTCGTCCCGCGGACGGCCTGGCTCGCCACGAAGACGATCGCGAGGCTCGCGAGCAACCCACCCCACAGCACCCAGTGCCACCGCGACAGCCGGTTCAGGTCGATCAGGCTGACCACGAGCATCGCGACCGCCCCGAGCGCGACGAAGAGCAGCTGCCGGGTGAAGAAGAAGTCCGGCTCGCCGGAGATCTCCTCGCGCGTGCTCGCGCGGATCACGAACACGCTCATCGTCGTGATCCCGGCGACGATCAGCAGCAGGAGCCAGTCGAGGCGACCGGCCGCGTCCTTCGCGAGCGCCGTGAGCTCTGATGCGGTGCGTTCTGGGCTGAGGGTGGTCATCCGAGAGCGAGCCTAGTTCGGCAGGGCCCCGCTGCCGCACTGGTTGGTCGGCATGCCGAGGTTGGCGGAGATCGTCTTGCAGACGACGGGGGCCGCCGCGCTTGCGCCAGTCCCGCCGCGCTCGACGACGACGGCCACCACGACCTCGGGATCGTCCGCGGGCGCGTAGCCGACGAACCACGAATGGTCCTCCCCGGGAGGAACCTCCGCCGTTCCCGTCTTGCCCGCGACGCGCTTGCCGTCCGGCATCTGGAAGAACACCGGCGTCGCGGTCCCGAGATCGCCGTTCGCCGCGAGCACGAGGCCCTCGTGGATTCGCTCGAGCGTCTGGGCCGATGCGCCGAGCGGCTCGTCGGAGCCGCCGGCGATGATCGAGCGCTCCTGGCGGCCCGACGCGCCCATGATCCGCCGGCCGATGGTCGGCTTCACGACCCGGCCGCCGTTGGCAATTGCGCCGTAGGCGGTGGCGAGCTGCAGCGGGGTGCCCTCGAAGTACCCCTGGCCGACCGTGAGCTGGATGGTGTCGCCGGGCTTCCAGATCCGATCAATCTCGCCGTACGGGTCGCCGGCGAAGTTCTCTCGCTTCCAGTCGGGGGTGGGAACCACGCCCGCCGCCTCACCGGGGATGTCGATTCCCGTCGGCTCGCCGAACCCGAACCTGTAGGCCCACTCCTGGAGCTTCGAGTCCGGCCGCTCGAAGAATCGGCTGCCCAGGGTGAAGAAGAACGTGTCGCTCGAGACCTCGAGCGCGGTCGGAAGCGTGATGTCGCCGTGCGCGGCGAACCGGAAGTTCCGGAAGTCCTGCTTGTAGAGGGTGAGCTGGCCAGGCGATCCGATGAACTCGCCCCGATCGAGGACGCCGGCCTCGAGCGCGGCGGTGCCGGTGATCGCCTTGAACGTCGAGCCCACCGGGTACTGGCCCGTGATCGCCCTGTTGACGAGCGGCTTGAGGGGGTTCCGCTGGATCTGGCGAAGGCGCTTGGCGTCGTTCTCGGAGAACGCCTTTGGGCTGAAGGTCGGAGCGGACGCCATGGCGAGGATCTCGCCGGTGCGCGGATCGAGGGCGACCCCGGCCGCCCCCTCCGCGAGGCCCGACAGCGCGAGCTGCTCGCGCATGGCCTCCTCGAGCGCCTCCTGGGTCCGCAGATCGATGGAGAGCTCAACGTTGCGGCCGGGGCGCGGGGGAACCGAGTCGACGACCCCGCGACCCACGGGCTGCCCCTGAGCGTCGACCTCGACCTCGACCCGCCCCGGAGACCCGCGCAGGAACTGCTCGTACTGGGACTCGATGCCGGCGACCCCGACGCGCTCGTTGCCCTGATAGCCCCCTTCGCGGTAGGCCTCGACGTTCTCCTCGGTGATCGCCCCCGTGTAGCCGAGGATGTGCGCCGCCGTGGCGCCCTGGGGGTACGCACGGGTGAACGTATCCTTCAGCGACAGCCCCGGGAAGCTCTGCCGGCGCTCGGCCAGGTAGAGCTCGACGTCCTGGTTCACGTCCTCGGCGATGACGACCGACTGGAACGGGGTGTCCTCGCCGTCCTCGAGCCGCTCGCGCAGCACCGCCGGGCGCTCGCCCAGCACGGGAGCCAGGCGCTTGATCACGTCGGTCCGCTGGGCGCCCACGAGCTCGCCCGGACGCGCGACCAGGTCGCGCGACGGCTGGTTGGCCACGAGGACCTCGCCGTTTCGGTCGGTGATCAGGCCACGCTCGGGCTCGACCACCACGGTGCGGATCCGGTTTCCCTCGGCGCGCTCGGCGTACTGCTCGCTGCCGATCACCTGCAGGAACCACAGGCGTATGAAGAGCACCGACAGGAGCACCAGCGCGATCCCCCCCAGGATCGCGATCCGCATCGCGACGCCGCGGGTCAGGGTCGGCGGCTGCCCCGGCTCGCGAGCGCCCTGTGGGGACTTCGGCCGAAGGCGGGGGGCCGTGGTCACGCGCTCGCCTCGGGCTTGGGCTCACGCGGTACGAGCAGGTACCGCGCCGCCAGGAGCACGGGCGGCGACAGGAGGGCGGTCAGCGCCATGCTCGGCAGTATCACCTGACCAACCAGATCCGCGGGTCCGAGTCCGTTCCCAAGGAGCGCCTGCACCACCCCGTAGCCGAGCTCCACCGCCCCGGCCGCGACGATCGAGAAGACGATCGGCACGACGAGCCCCATCGACTCCTCGCGCTCGTGGTACCGGCCTGCGAGCGCACCCACACACAGATAGAGCAGCGCCAGGACACCGAGGGTGCCGATCGGCGACGCGAGCTCGATGAACAAGCCCCCGACCATCCCGGCGACGGCACCCGACAGCGGGCCGCGCAGCATCCCGATCGCGACCACCGTGGGCGCGAGCAGGTCCGGGACGCCGTTGAGGATCCCGATGAACGGCATCACGGTCACCTCGAGCAGGAGCACGACGCCCAAGAGGAGGGGAATCGCCCAGACCGACCGGGGCACCGAGTCGATCGGAATTGCGCGGCTCGCTGCGCTCACCCCTGCGCGCGCCGCAGCGCCCTCGGACTGCTCGGCGCGAGGGCGACGACCTCGCGCAGCGTCCTGGTGTCGACGAACGGTGTCACCTGGATGCTCTGCTCGATGTCGGTCTCCTGGGACCCGACCCCGGTGACCTGGCCGATCTGGAGCTCCGGGGGGTAGACCGACGGCAGATCGAGCGACGAGAACCCGCCGGTGACGACGAACTGGCCCTCCTCGACGGCGGCGTCGCGGTCGACCCCCTCGAGCTTCAGCTGGCCGCTGGTGGTCGCCTCGAGGATCCCCGGGTGGTTCCCGGATCCGACCACGATCGCGCCGACCCGGCTCTGGGGGTCGGTGATGTAGGTGACGTCGGCAGAGCCCGGGCGAGCCGCGGTCACGACCCCGACCAGCGCCGCCCCGCCCTCGGCCGGGGCGATCACCGGCGAGTTCACGACGACCCCGTCGGAGGTGCCCACGTCGATGCGACCGCGCTCGTACCAGGCCGGCTCGCTCTTCGCGATCACCCGGGCAGGAACGCGCTCGTAGTCGCGGGCGAAGGTGGTGCCCACCGTCGCCATCCCGCGGGTCGCCTCGGCCCGGTCGGCTCCGGCGCGCGCCGCCACGAGCTCGGAGCGCAGCATCGCGTTCTCCTTCTCGAGGTCGGCCGCCCGAGAGCGGGCCGCGTTGGTGTCACGAGCCCACGTCCACGCGTCCTGGCCCGGCTCGATCGCGCGCGCGGCAACCGTCTGGACCGGCGCCACGACGCCGCCCGCCGCGTCCTGGACGCTGTGGAGCGGGCCCGAGTCGGACTCACGGAAGTAGAGCGTGAAGATCGCCAGGCACGCGAGGGCGAGGCCGATGATGGCGAGACGCCTGGTGTAGGTACGTCGCCGAAACGGACCTGATCGTGTCCGGGTGGTCATGGACTCCTGTGGACGGTCGGCGAGTGCGTCAGTACCGGCGACGACGGCCGTTACTGGCCGCCTTCTTGATGACCTCGAACTCCTCGAGAGAGCGCCCCGAGCCGACGGCGACGCATGTGAGCGGCGACTCGGCCAGGTGGATCGGCATCTCGGTCTCCTGGCGCAGGCGCTCGTCCAATCCCTGCAGGAGCGCGCCGCCCCCAGCCAGCATGATCCCCCGGTCCATGATGTCCGACGCCAGCTCGGGTGGGGTCTTGTCGAGCGTGCTCTTGACCGCGTCGATGATCTGCGCCACGGGCTCCTCGAGCGCGTCGCGGACGTCCTCGCTCGAGAGGACGACGGTCTTGGGCAGACCGGTGATCATGTCGCGCCCGCGGATCTCGGCCTGGACCTCCTCGCGGAGCGGGTAGGCGGAGCCGATCTCGAGCTTCACCTCCTCCGCGGTCTGCGATCCGATCATCAGCTTGTACTCCTTCTTGACGTAGCTGACGATCGCCTCGTCGAGCTCATCGCCCCCGACCCGCACCGACTGCGACACCACGATGCCGCCGAGGGAGATCACGGCGACCTCGGTCGTGCCGCCCCCCACGTCGACGATCATGTTCCCCGTCGGCTCACCCACCGGGAGTCCAGAGCCGATCGCGGCAGCCATCGGCTCCTCGATCAGATAGGCCCCCCGCGCGCCTGCCGAGAGCGCGGCCTCCTCGACCGCCCGCTTTTCGACCCCCGTCACGCCGGACGGTACGCAGACGACCACTCGTGGGTGCGCCCACCGGTTCTGGTGGACCTTCTGGATGAAGTGGCGCAGCATCTGCTCGGTCACGTCGAAGTCGGCGATCACGCCGTCCTTCAGGGGCCGGATCGCGCTGATGTTGCCGGGGGTGCGACCGAGCATCCGCTTGGCCTCGATCCCGACGGCGTGGACTTCCTTGGTGCGCTGGTCGATCGCCACCACCGACGGCTCGGAGAGGACGATGCCGCGACCACGCACGTAGACGAGGGTGTTGGCGGTACCGAGGTCGACGGCCATGTCGCGGCCGCCGAAGCCCGTCAGGTAACCGAAGAGGCCGATTGGATTCCTCCGCTTCGCGGTCGCGAACTGGCGCCAGCGTACGACGGGCGCCCTCGAGGCACGCCGAGCGATGCGCCGGCATTCCAGGCAATTCTAGGGCGGGCTTACGCTAGCGCCCTCGCCGGGACGCCGCCAGTTCGGCTGGAAGCGGCGCTACCCTTGAGCGTCGAGATGTCACCCCTCTTCGCGGACGACAACAGCTCCTCGCGACGGGCGGCGCGCAAGGCCGCCGCAGAAGAGAAGGCTCGGGAGCGACGCCGCACCGAGATCCTCGCCACGCTCCGGCGCCTCAAGGACGACGCCCAGGACCCGACCGCGCTCGCGGCGAAGGAGCGAGCCCGCCGCCACGCGGAGATGCTGGAGCGCTACCCGCCGCTCTTCTAGGCAAGGAGGCGCAGAGCTTCGCCCCTTGGCCGCTGGCGAGCGAAGCTCGCCGCCGGAGTGGTTCAGGAGCTGGTCGCCGACGCGCAGGGCGAAGCGCTTCGCCTTGGGGGAAAGTCCAGTTCGTTGCAATCGAGCCGCACGGCTCGATTGCGCCCCGTTGGGCGTGCCCCCGGGGCGAAGTGACCGGCCGGAGTCAGGCGCTTCGAGACTCCAGCCATGGTGCAAGACCCTCGGATTCCAGCAGCCGCCCAAGCGCACCCAGGGGCAGTCCGATCACGGTGCCGGGCTCGCCGTCGACCGCCTCGACGAGGGCGGCACCGGCCCCCTGGATGGCGTACCCGCCGGCACGATCCCGCCACTCGCCCGTGGCCAGGTACCACTCCGTGAGCCGGTCCGGCAGCGCTCGAAATCGGACCGTTGCCTCTGCCCGCGCCTCGGTCACGCTCGACCCGGCGACTAGCGCGAGCGCCGTCACGACCGTGTGCGACCGGTCACCCAGCATGCCGAGCATCCGGGCCGCGGCATTCCGGTCGGCCGGCTTGCCGAGCGCCCGGCCCTCGAGGAGCACCTCGGTGTCGGCTCCGAGCACGCCCCCGCCCTCCGGGACGCCAGCCCTCTCGGCGACCGCGGTCGCCTTCGCGCGCGCGTTGGCGATCGCATCGCCACCTTCGGCGACATCGGCCACCACGACCCTGAAGTCGACTCCGAGATGTGCAAGCAGCGCCCGCCGCTGTGGCGAGCGCGACGCCAGCAGGATCAGGTGCCCAGCTCCGCGAGGCCGAAGTGCAGCGCGAGCTCGCGGGCGGCCGACTCCGGACCGTCCGAGCCGTGGATGACGTTCTGCCCCACGTCGAGCGCGAAGTCGCCGCGGATCGTGCCCGGCGGAGCCTCCGCCGGGTTCGTGGGCCCCATCATCGTCCGAAGCGCGGCGATCGCGTTCGGCCCCTCGACGGCCATCATCACGACCGGACCGGAGGTGATGAACTCGACCAGCTCGCCGAAGAACGGTCGCTCCGAGTGCTCGCTGTAGTGATCCTCGGCGACCGCGACCTGCATCGTCGCCTTCTTGATCGCGATGACCTCGAGGCCTCGCCGCTCGATGCGGCTGATCACCTCGCCCGACAGCCCGGCGGCCACGCCGTCAGGCTTCACCATCACGAACGAACGCTCGCTCTTGCTCACCCGTCCTCCCGCTCGCGGCTCTTGGGGCGCCTGCGCACACGCGATCTGCGGGCTCCCTCGTCATCGTCAGCGATCAGTGGCGTGGGGGCGGTCTCGTCCGGCGCCGGGCTCTGGAGCCGGCTCGCGCCGTCGCTCGAGTTGCCGAGGCGGAACTCGAGCTCGGTCAGCCGCAGGTCCAGGTCCTGGAGCTCCTCGCGCGTCGCAAGACCCGCACGCCTGAGCTCGGAGCGGACCGCCGGATCGTCCGGGTCCCCGCCGCGCTCACGGGCCAGGATGCGACCGACGATCGCCTGCCCCTCCGAGTCGCCCAGCTCTCCCATGCGCCGCTCGAGCTCCATCAGCTCGAGCTCGCGCTCCCGCGCCTCGATGAGGTACTCGGGCGGGCGGACGACCAGGTAGATCAGCGACCCCAGGTACGGGATCAGAACCGACAGCGCGACCGATCCGGCGATCAGGGCCGGCTCTCTGATCCGCCTGCGCGCGTCCTGGTAGGTCCAGTAGATCAGCGCAAGCCACATCAGGACCACGAAGGCCTGGATGACGAGCTGGATGACCGACCACGCACCCGAGCTGAAGAAGTTCGAGACGGTCTCGAACGGATCGTCGCCCGATGAGCTTGTGGTCGTGGTCAGGAAAGTGGCGAAAAAAGCCATGATCAAGGGGTCCCAGCGGCCCGGCCGCGGGCGCGGGCGAGTGTAGCAGGGGCCTCGGCGGCGGCCGCCACGAGCCCGCGGCGCAGGTCCAGGAGCAGGTAGAGCGAGCCGCACACGAGGACCTGCCCACCCGGTCCGGCGAGGGAGATCGCGCGTGCGACGGCTGTCGCCGGGTTCTCGACCGCCTCGGCCTCGACGCCCGCCCGGCGTGCGTGTGCCGCGACGTACTCGGCCGAAGCGGACCGCCGGTGGGTGGAGGTGGTCGCGACGACGCGCACGCAGACGGGGGCGATCGCGGCCATCATCGCGCCGGCATCCTTGTCGGCGAGCACGCTCACCACAGCCACCGGCGCACCGTACGGCAGAACGTCAGGAACGACCGAGGCGAGGGCCTCCATCCCGGCCGCGTTGTGCGCCCCGTCGAGCAGGACGGTCGTCCCGTCGATCTCCCCCACCCGCTCCAGCCGCCCTGGCACCGATGCCTGCGCGAACGCACGTGTGAGCGACCCCGCCCGGGCCGCGCGCCCGAGCAACCGCTCCACCGCGCCCACCGCGAGCGCCGCGTTGTCGCGGACGAATCCCGCGCCCGCGGGAGCGGGGAACGGCTCGGTCGTCCCGTTCGGCGTTCGCACCTCGAGCCCCGCGCCGGCCTGGTGCGCCGTGATCTCGGTCCCGACGCGCCAGCCGCTGAGGTTCCGCGAAGCGCATTCGGCCGCCACCGCCTCGCTCGCCTCGGCGTCCAGGTTGCCGATGACGAGCCGCTCGCAACCATCGGCGGCGACGGCCATCTTCTCGCCGGCGATCTCGGCCACCGTGTCGCCGAGCAGCTGGGTGTGCTCGAGGGAGACGTTGGTGAGGACGACGACGGCGTCATCGAGGACGTTGCTCGCGTCGTAGCGCCCGCCGAGCCCCGCCTCGACCACCAGCACGTCGGCCCCGGCCCGCTCGAAGCACACGAACGCCGCAGCGGTGAGGGCCTCGAACTGCGTGATCGGGTCGTCGTCCGGCAGCACCCGGGCGACGTCTCGGACCGTCGCGAGCGCCGCGGCCAGCTGATCGATGCCGACGGGGACCCCGTCGACCGCGACGCGCTCGGTCCAGTCGGTGACGTGAGGCGAGGTGTAGGCACCGACCCGGTGCCCCTCCTCGGTCAGGATCGCCGCTGCCATCGCGGTCGTCGAGGACTTGCCGTTGGTCCCGACGACGTGGATCGCGGGCGATCGCTCGGGATGGCCGAGCTCGTCGAGCACGCGATGCATGCGCTCGAGCCCGAAGCGCATGCCGAGGATCTCGAGCTCTGCGACCCAGGTGAGCGGGTCCGGCTGGCTCAGGACGCGCCGTCCATGTCGCTCAGCTCTTGCTCGAGCGCGGAGAGCTCCTCGGTGTACCGGCGCACCTTCTCGCGCTCGGACTCCACCACGTCGGCCGGGGCTCGGTCGACGAACTTCTCGTTGGCGAGCTTGCCCTCCGCTCGCGCCAGCTCCGCCCGCGCGCGCTCCACCTCGGACCCGATCCGCGAGCGTTCCGCGGCACGGTCCTCGCCGGGGTCCGCCCCTTCGACCCGGACGTGCAGCTGGCCGTAGGACAACCCCACCACCGCGCCGCCCGCGCCATCGGTCGATCCGTCGGGCGTGAACGCGTCGACGGCGGTCGCCTCGTCCGGGAGCTCGGCCAGCCCCGGCCCGCCGACCACCAGGGGTGTGCGCGGGGGCAGCTGGCGGTCGGTCCGAAAGCCGCGAAGCGCCCTGACACCCTCCTGGAGGCGTGCGACCGCGAGCTCGGCGTGCTGATCGCGAGGCCCCGGAGCCCGAGCGGGCGGATGGGTGAGCATCATCCCCGCAGAACCCGGAATCGCCGCCCACACCTCTTCGGTCATGAACGGCATGACGGGGTGCACGAGCGCGAGCAGCTGCTCGAGGACGTACGCGGCGACATCGACACTGGCCTGCCCGCCCTTCAGCAGCTCGAGGTACCAGTCGCAGTAGTCGTCGAAGACGAGGTGATAGAGGCCGTCGGCGAAGGCGCTCAGCTTGAAGTCGGCGACGAGCGCGTTCGCCTCCTCGACGAAGCTGGCCACCCGCGACACGATCCAGCGGTCGGCCAGGAGCTCCGGGGTCGGCGCCTGCGCCTGGACACGCCCACCGCGCTCGGTCACGAGGCGGCTGGCGTTCCAGAGCTTCGTCACCAGCGCCCGCCCCTGCTGGACGCTGCCCGCGTTGAAGCGGACGTCCTGGGTGCTCGACATGTGCAGCAGGCCGAAGCGGAGGGCGTCGGCCCCGTGCTCTTCGATCAGCTCGAGCGGATCGATCCCGGTGCCGAGGCTCTTGCTCATCCGCCGCCCGTCCGGAGCCTGGACGACCGAGTGGATGTTGACCTCCGAGAAGGGCGGCTCGCCCATGTACTCGATGCCCATCATCACCATGCGAGCGACCCACAGGAAGATGATGTCCCGCGCCGTGGAGAGGACGTTGGTCGGGTAGAAGGTCGCCAGCTCGGGAGTCTCCTGCGGCCAGCCCAGCGTCGCGAACGGCCACAGGGCCGAGCTGAACCACGTGTCGAGCACGTCCGGGTCCTGCTCCCACCCCTCCCCCTCGGGCGCCTCGAGGCCGACGTGGATCTCGTCGCCGCGGTACCAGACCGGGAGGCGATGGCCCCACCACAGCTGGCGCGACACGCACCAGGGGCGGATCTCGTTCATCCAGCGCAGGTAGACGTTGCCCCAGTTGGCGGGAACGAACCGGACGCTGCCGTCCTCGACGGCGGTGATCGCCGGCGCGGCCAGCGCATCCATGTCGCAGAACCACTGCAGGGAGCGCAGCGGCTCCACGCGCGCGCCGCTGCGGTGCGAGAAGGGCACCGAGTGCGTGTAGGGCTCGCGTCCACGCAGCAGCCCCTGCTCGTCGAGATCGGCGACGACGCGGGCCGACGCCTCGGCCGGCGTGAGGCCGGCATAGCGCTCGCCGGCGTCGGCCGTCATGCGGCCGTCCTCGCCGATCACGTCCACCGCGGGCAGGTCGTGCCGGCGGGCGATCTCGAAGTCGTTGGGGTCGTGCGAGGGGGTGACCTTCAGCGCCCCGGTACCGAACTCGGGGTCCACGTAGTCATCGGCGACGATCGGTAGCTCGCGCCCGACGAGCGGCAGGCGGCAGCGCCGACCGACGAGATCGGCGTACCGCTCGTCCTTGGGACTCACCGCGGCGGCGGTGTCGCCGAGCATCGTCTCCGGGCGGACCGTCGAGACGACCAGCTCGCCGTCGCCGTCGATCAGTGGGTACGCGATCGAGACCAGCTCGTCGGTCACCTCGCGATCCTCGACCTCGAGGTCGCTGATGGCAGAGCGGAGCCCGGGGTCCCAGTTGACCATGTAGCGGTCGCGGTAGATGTGCCCCTTGTCGTGGAGGTCGACGAAGACGCGCTGAACCGCGGCGGCGTATCGCTCGTCCATCGTGAACCGTTCGCGCGAGTAGTCGAGCGTGCATCCGAGGCGCTGCAACTGGCCGATGATCTGCCCGCCGTAGTTCTCGCGCCACTCCCAGACCCGCTCGACGAAGGCCTCGCGCCCGAGCGCGTGCCGGTCGGTCCCCTCGCTCGCCAGCTGCTTCTCGACCATGACCTGGGTCGCGATCCCGGCATGGTCGGTTCCGCAGATCCAGAGCGTCTCGTCGCCGGCCATCCGGCGCCAGCGGATCAGCGCGTCCTGGATCGTGTTGTTGAGGGCGTGGCCCATGTGGAGCACGCCCGTGACGTTCGGCGGCGGGATCGCGATGGCGTAGGGCGGCTTGCCCGACGCGGGATCCGCGGTCAGGACTCCGGAATCGAGCCAGCGCGCCATCCAGCGCGGCTCGGCCTCCTGGGGGTCGTAGCGGCCCGCCGGCGGCGTCAAGCTGATTCGCCGCCCGCCACCGCGCGCCGCGCGGAGGCAGACGTGACGAGGGTCGGCGGCAACCCTCGCTCGATCGTCTCGCGAGTGACCACGCACCGCTCGATGTCCTCGCGGGACGGCAACTCGAACATGACCTCCATCAGGGCCGCCTCGAGGATCGACCGGAGGCCGCGAGCGCCGGTGTCGCGCTCCAGCGCTTTGTCGGCGACCGCGGCCAGGGAGTCGTCGGCGAAGACGAGCTCGGTCTGGTCGAACGAGAAGAACTGCTCGTACTGACGGGTGAGCGCGTTCTTGGGCTCGGTCAGGATCTCGACGAGGTCGTCCCGCGTGAGCTGGTGCACCGCCGAGATCACCGGCAGGCGGCCGACGAACTCGGGGATCAGCCCGTAGTTCATGAGGTCCTCGGGCAGGACCTCCTGGAAGAGCTCGTGCGGGTCGTGGTCCTTGCGATCGGCGATCTCGGCGGCGAACCCGACGCTGTTCTGGCCGATGCGCCTGGCGATCAGCTTCTCGAGGTCGGCGAACGCGCCTCCACAGATGAAGAGCACGTTCGTCGTGTCGATCGAGAGGAACTCCTGGTGCGGGTGCTTGCGCCCGCCCTGGGGCGGGACGGAGGCGACGGTCCCCTCCAGGATCTTGAGCAACGCCTGCTGAACGCCCTCGCCCGACACGTCACGGGTGATCGAGGGGTTGTCGGCCTTGCGGGCGATCTTGTCGACCTCGTCGATGTAGACGATCCCCGTCTCGGCCTTCTTGACGTCGTAGTCGGCGGCCTGGATCAGCTTCAGCAGGATGTTCTCGACGTCCTCGCCGACGTATCCGGCCTCGGTGAGCGCGGTGGCGTCAGCGATCGCGAACGGCACGTTCAGGATCCGCGCCAGCGTCTGGGCCAGGAGCGTCTTGCCGCAGCCGGTCGGCCCCAGCATCAGGATGTTGCTCTTCTGGAGCTCGATGTCCGACGAGCCCTCGGACATCATGTTGACGCGCTTGTAGTGGTTGTAGACGGCGACCGCGAGCGTGCGCTTGGCCTCGTGCTGGCCGACGACGTAGTCGTTCAGGACGTCGTAGATCTCCCGTGGGCGGGGGAGCTCCTGGGCCTCGAGGGGCGCGCTCGGCGTGAGCTCCTCGTCGATGATCTCGTTGCAGAGATCGATGCACTCGTCGCAGATGTAGACGCCGGGTCCGGCGATGAGCTTCTTGACCTGCCGCTGAGACTTGCCGCAGAAGCTGCAGAGGAGATGCTCGTTGGACTCTGGTGGCTTGGTCACCTGACGCGTCCCCCGTCCCTCAGTGGCTCTCGATGACCCGGTCGACGATGCCGTATTCCTTGGCCTCGTCGGCGTTCATGAAGAAGTCCCGGTCGCTGTCGGTGCGGACCTTCTCGAGGTCCTGGCCGGCGTGCTTGGCGATGATCTCGTCCAGGCGCTTGCGCAGGTCGATCACCTCGCGCGCGTGGATCTCGATGTCGCTCGCCTGTCCCTGGAAGCCGCTCGAGACCTGGTGGATGAGGATCTTCGCGTTGGGCAGCGCCATCCGCTTGCCCGGCGCCCCGCCGGCAAGCAGCAACGCGCCCATGCTCATCGCGACCCCGACGCAGATCGTCTGCACGTCGGGCTTGACGAACTGCATGGTGTCGTAGATCGCAAGGCCCGCGTAGACGCTCCCGCCGGGGGAGTTGACGTAGATCGAGATGTCCTTGTCGGGATCCTCGCTCTCGAGATGCAGGAGCTGGGCGACGACGAGGTTGGAGATCTGATCGTCGATCGGCGTACCGAGAAAGATGATCCGCTCGTTGAGCAGTCGCGAGTAGATGTCGAAGGAGCGCTCGCCGCGCGACGTTTGCTCGATGACCATCGGAATCAGCGGACTCACGGGGCTTCGTCTCTCCTCTCGAGGGGCAGCGCGTGGGTCAGGCGTCGCCTGGCGTCCAGAGCGCCCCGGCGTCCCCGGTCTCGACCTCGGACTCGGGGGTCCAGAGCTTCTCGCGCGCTTCGGCGGTTGCCATCGGAATCGGGGTGGCGGCTGCGACGAGGTGATCGACCGCGCGACGGAGTCGCAGATCTTCTCGCAGCTGCTCGAACGCACCCTCATTTCTCACGCGGGTCAGCAGCTCCTCCGGGTCGCGGCCAGCCGAAACGGCGTCGTCGCGAATCTGCTCCTCGACCTCGTCGTCGCCGACCTCGATCCCCGCCTCGACAGCGGCCGCCTCGACCACGAGCTGGCGGGCGATCGCGCGCTCGGCCTCGGGCGCGATCTCGGCCTGCCACTTGCCGATGTCGATTCCCCTGGCGGCGAGCACTTGCAGGAGGTTCTGCTGGCCACCGACCCGGTCGGCGGTGGCGTGGACGATCTCCTGCACGCGGTCGTCGACCATCTTCTTCGGGACGTCGACCTTGGACTTGTCGACGACGGCGTCGATGACGTCGCCCCGGTACAGCTCGTCGACGCGACTCTCGGCCGCCTGTTGCAGGCGCTCCTCGAGGTCGGTGCGCAGCTCCTCCATCGAGTCGAACTCGCTGACCTTCCTGGCGAGCTCGTCGCTGGGCTCGGGCATCTCGCGCTCGTAGACCTCGGCCACCCGGACCGTGTACTCGACGTCCTTGCCACGAAGCTCGCCGCGCTGGTCGTCGCGGTCGTACTCGATGCTGACGCTGCGCTCGTCGCCCGCCTTGGCGCCGCGCAGCGCTGACTCGAACTGGGGCATCAGGCGTCCGGCGCCGAGCTCGACGACGTGCTGGCGAGCGCTCGCCGAGCCCAGGGTCTTGCCACCCACCTCACCGTCGAAGTCGATCCGGATGTGGTCACCCGGCTCGGCGACCCGCTCGACCGGCACCAGCGCGCCGGCCAGCTGGCGCAGCTTGTCGAGCTCGGTGTCGTAGGACCCCTCCGGCACCTCGGGCTCGGCCTTGCCGACCTCGATGCCTTGGTAGTCGCCGAGCTTCGCCTTCGGCCGGGTCGTGACCGTGGCGCTGAACTTCAGGCCCCCGCCGTCCGCGGCGTCGTCGAAGTCCACGTCGGGGTCGTCGATCGGCTTGATGCCCGACTCGACGAGCGCCTCCTCGTACCACTCGCCGAGCTCGGCGCGCAGCATCTCCTGCATGACCGTCTCACGGCCGACCCGCTGGATGACGACGCTCGCCGGCACCTTGCCCGGACGAAAGCCGGGCACGCGGACGTCGCGGCCGATCTTCTTGACCGTGCGCGCCATCGCCTGCTCGACCTCGGTCTCCGGAACCGCGACGTCGAGACGGACGCGATCTCCGTCGAGCTCTGTGATCTCAGTCGAGACCGTCATGCCGATGCGGGTGAGAGGACTCGAACCTCCACGGGTCTCCCCACTAGGACCTAAACCTAGCGCGTCTACCGATTCCGCCACACCCGCTCGAGACCGGCACCCAGAGGGTGAACGGCGGGAATCGAACCCGCGACCGCCTGGACCACAACCAGGAGCTCTACCGCTGAGCTACGTTCACCATGGCCGGGCTGCGGGCCCGTGCTGGGCGACTATAGCGCAGCGGTTTCCGGGCGAGCCGCACCTGCAACCCCGACGGTTTCGCGCTGCTGGTCGCCCCGTCGGGAGCGCCACCCGCGCAGGCCACCGCCCGACTCGCTACCCCCGAGAGGTTCGGCTGCGCAGCGCCAGCAGCGACAGGGTCGTCGCGACGATCCCCAGTCCAACGGTGGCGATGATCGCCTTGATCAGCGCGTCGGTGTCCCACCCCACCACGATCAGCGACCGCAGCCCCTCGAGGACGTAGGTCACGGGGTTGTACTTGGCGACCTCCTGCAGCCAGCCCGACAGCAGCTCCTCCGGCACGAACGCCGTGGTGAGGAAGATGAAGGGCAGCGTGATGATGAACGCCGAGTTGACGGCGGCGGGGCTCCCGGTTCGCAGCGCCACGGCGTACGGGAAGCCGGCGAACGCCACGCCCCACAACCCTGCGAGCCCGAGGAAGGCGAGCACGCCGAGCGCGCCGGACGCGAACTCGACGCCGAGCGCGAACCCGAGCGCGACGGGCAGCACCGCGAGGGCGACGACCAGCACGAAGTCGGACACCATCAGCCCCAGCAGGATCGCCAAGCGCCGAACGGGCGTCATGAGCAGCCGATCCAGATAGCCGCTCTGGACGTCGAGCACGAGCACGGTGGCCCGGCTGACGCCGGTCACGGCGAAGATGATCGCCACCGGGATCTGGAATGCCTCGAAGTCGAAGCCGGGCGGCAGGATCGCCGTCGTGGTCTCGTTCAGCGAGCCGACGATGACCGCAAAGAGGAACACCGGCACGACGACCGCCGGCACGACCGACTCGATGTCGCGCGGGATCGAGCGCAAGCCGCGGCCGGCGACGGTGATCGTGTCGCGCACGAAGCCGCTGGGCCGAGCGCCCGAGTCGGACCGCTGGCTCCTCCTGCGCCGTGACGCCCCGCGGCCGGCCGGCCGGCCCGACAGATCGAGCTGGTCGTCGATGACGCGCTCGTCCCGGCCGGTCGCAGGCTGGGGAGCACTCCACCCCCACTCGGGACGCACGAGCCGGCCCGCCCGAGAGCAGTGGGGCCGATGCCAGGTGTTGACCTCCTGGCCGCATTCGGGGCAGTGCCTCATGCCGGCCTGATCCCGGCGGGGGTCACGAGGAAGTTGGCGGTCCCGCCCGAGATGTCCTGGGGCGCACCGTCGAGCGAGACGACGACGCCGCCGGTGTTGCCGACCCGCACCCACAGCGGATCCGTGACCGGGAACGACTCGGACTGCTCGGGCAGGAAGGTGCCCTCGAAGACGATCGGCGCGAGCTCGTCGCCCTCTCGCAGCTGCACCCACGAGCCCGAGGGCGCGACGCCCTCGACCACGAGCTCGGCCGACGTGACGGCCGCGGGCGGGCTGGTCACGGTCTCAGCCGCCTCGTCCTGCGACGGAGCCACCGCGGCCGGGGTCGGCTCCTCGGGGGCGGGCTCGTCCGAGTCCCGGACTCCGAGCGGGTCGGCGATCCACGCGTAGGCGCCGAGCCCGACCAGCACCGCGACGACCCAGAGCGCGAGCGCGGCGCGACCCGCCACCCGCTGACGCCGAGAGGTCGCCGGCGGGCGCGAGGGCGGGGGCCGGCGCCGCGCGCTCGCGGCCGCCGCCGGTGCGACGCGCTGCATCTCGGCAGTGCTCGCGGCCCCCTCGGGCGGGCTCTCGTCCTCCTCCTCGGCGAACTCCTCGTCCTGCAGCCGTGCACCGGTCAGCTCGAGGAAGACGTCGTCGAGCGTGGGCTGGCGCATGCTGAGCTCGTCGACGCGCACCGAGGCGCGCTCGAGCGCCAGCGCGATCGGCGTGACGGCGGCCGGGCCGTTCTGGACGCTCGCGGCGACCTCGTGCCCGTGCGCCGCCACCGACTCGACCGGCCCGAGGTCCGCGAGCGCCGCGCTCGCCAGCTCCGGCTGGTCGACCTGCACGACGACCAGATCGCGCCCCACCGATTGCTTGAGCGCCGCCGGGGTCCCCTCCCCCACGATCTTGCCGCCGTCGATGATCCCGACCCGATTGGCGAGCCGGTCGGCCTCCTCCAGGTACTGGGTCGTCAGGAAGATCGTCGTGCCGGTCTCGCGATTCAGGCGCTCGACCTCCTCCCACACGCGCATGCGGCTCACGGGGTCGAGTCCGGTCGTCGGCTCGTCGAGGAAGACCACCTCGGGCTCGTGGATCAGCGCCGTCGCCAGGTCGAGCCTGCGCTTCATGCCCCCGGAGTAGGTGCCGATGCGGCGCGTGAGGGCGTCGTCGAGCTCGATCAGCTCGCGCACCGCGTCGATCCGACGCCTGATCTGCTTGCCGCGAAGGCCGTAGAGGCGCGCCTGGACCCGCAACAGCTCGAGCCCGGTCTGGCGGTCGTCGAGCGAGGCCTCCTGCAGCGCGGCGCCGATCCGAAGCCGCACCGCCTGCGGGTCGTCGAGGATGTCGAATCCGGCCACGGTCGCTCGGCCCGCGCTCGGAAGGAGCAGCGTGCAGAGGATGCGGACAACGGTGGATTTGCCCGCCCCGTTGGGACCCAGAAAGCCGTAGACCTCGCCCCGCCGGATCGCGAGGTCGACCCCCGCGACCGCGTCGACGCGGCCGAATCGGCGCTCGAGCCCGTGGGCACTCACGGCCAGCTCCGACACGCAGCCGAAGATACGCCGGGACCGGTGAAATCCCTGCTGTCGTCCGGTCGCCCGCGTGTTGCGAGCGTCGCCCGCGATCAGCCGGTCGGCGCGAGCAGCTCGAGCCGATCGGCCGACGCCACGACGACCACGCCGCCGGGAGTCCGGAGCCGAAGCCCGCCGTCCTCGGTGATGCCCTCCGCCGAGCCCTCGGTGACCTCGTCTGCCTCGCGGAGCCGGACGACCCGGCCCGCCAGCGCGTCCCTGGCGGTGAAGGCCGTCACGATCGAGCGGGGCCCGGCCTCACAGAGATCCGAATAGCGACCGGCGAGCGCCTCCAGGATCCGCCCTGCCACGGCCTCGCGGGACGGGTCGGGGTCACGCTCGTCGAGCACGCCCACCGGCCACGTGCCCGGCGGAACGTCGGGTGCGCCCCTGACGTTCACCCCCATGCCAACCACGACCCAGGTCAGCGCCGACGCTTCCCACGCGGCCTCGAGCAGGATCCCCGACACCTTGCGCCCGCCCAGCACCACGTCGTTGGGCCAGGCCACCTGGGCGTCGTCGCCGATGCCCTGCGCGACCGCGGTGGCCACGAGCACCGGCAGCACACCGGCATGGGCCGCGACGTGTGGCGGCGGACGGAGCAGCACCGACATCGCGAGCGCTCTGCCCGGGACGTCCTGCCACTCGCGCCCCAGCCGACCTCGGCCGGCGGTCTGGTGGTCGGCGCAGACGATCGCGCCCTCCGGCGCGCCCTCGCGGGCGCGCTGGGCGAGCAGATCGTTCGTGGAGCCGACCTCGCGATGCCACTCGATCGGCCCGGCGATCGGCGCCCGAAGGCGACCCCCGAGTCGCGCGAGGTCGACGTCGTCGGCGCTCAGGCGTCCTCCCCGGGACCGCACGACCCACACCGGCCCTGGAACACGACCTCGTGGGCCAGCGGGGTGAACCCCTGCCGCTGCGCAGCCGTCGTGAGCGCCTGCTCGAGATCACCGTCCTCGAACGGCTCGACCGTGCCGCACGACTCGCAGACCATGTGGTGGTGGTGATCGCCGAGGGGTCCGATCGCCTCGAACCGGGCGCCGCGCTCGCCGAGCTCGACGCGCTTGGCGACACCCAGCTCCTCGAGCAGCTCCAGCGCGCGATAGACGCTGGCAAGACCCAGGTCGGCCCCCTCGGCCCGCGCGGCGCCGTGGAGCTCGGCCGCGGACGCGGCGCACCCGTGCTCGGCGAGTGCGGTGATCACCGCCGCGCGCGCGCCGCCGAGCCGGTACCCGTTCTGCGCGAGCACCTCCCGCGCGTGGTCGGGCCAGGCGAGCGCGGCCCCCTGGGAGTCCTCCTCGAGCGACGCGGGTGTGGCCACACCAGTAGCGTAGCGAGCAGATGTCCTCGACCAGACCCGACGCCTCGGGGCTCGGCGACCCCGTCGACACGCGGGACCCGGTGGTTTCGGTCGCCGCTGAGCTCGCGCGGGGCGCGATCGTCGTCGTCGCCGACATGGACGGTCCCGCCGGCGGCGCCTCGGCGGTCCTCGGCTGCCAGTTCGCCACCCCGGACTCGACCCGTCGCCTGACGGAGGCGGCGAGCGCACCGGTCCGGCTCGCCCTCACCGAAGGGCGGGCCGAGGAGCTGCGGCTGCTGGCGGCGGTCCGCGCCAACGACGCCGGCGGCGAGGACGCCATGGTGGGTGCCCGCCAGGCCCCGGACCGCGTCGAGCGGGGGCTGATGGCGGCGATCGACCCCGAGGCGGCGCCCGAGGACCTGGTCCCGGGCGGACCGCTGGTCCCGGTGGCGGCCCGCGCGGGCGGGGTGCTCGAGCGCGCCGGCGCGGCCGAGGCCGCCATCGACCTGGCGCGGATCGCGGGCATCGTCGCCGCCTGCGCCGTCGCACGGGTGGACGACCCACCCGAAGACGCCCCCCGGATCACGATGGCCGAGCTGATCGCCCACCGCATGAGCCACGAGCGCACGATCAGCAGCCGCGCCCGCGCGCGGCTGCCCACCAGATGGGCCGAGTTCACCGCCGTCGGCTACGACACCGCCCTCGACGGTCGTCACCATCTCGCGCTGACGCTCGGCGAGCTCGGACCGGACGAGCCCGTGCTGGTACGCGTCCATGCCGAGCGCATCCTGAACGACCGGTTCGGCGGGTGGGGCGCCGACGGCGAGATCGGGCGCGCGCTGGCGGCGATCGCCGCCGAAGGCCGGGGCGCGTTCGTCTACGTGGGCCGCCAGGACCGCGGGCTCGATCCGCTCGGGAGCCAGAGCGCTCGGCCGGGTGTCACGGGCGCGCTGCTGCGGGACTACGGAATCGGCGCCCAGATCCTCGTCGACCTCGGCGTGCGCCGGATCCGCATCCTGACCGACCACCCACGCCGGATCGTCGGCCTCGCCGGCTACGGAATCGAGGTCGTCGGGTTCGAGCCGCTCTCGCCGGCCTGAGGTCGGGTCAGGCCTCCGGGGGGCCTGGGGGTGGCCGGCGCCCCTGGCTCCGGCGCTGGTGCCGCTGACGGAGCAGCGCCAGCGTCCCGCCGAGCACGAGTCCGACCGCCGCCGCGAGCAATGCCAGGGTCAGCACGAGGCCCCCGGCGCGAAGTCGAGCCCCAGGTCGAGCACGGGGGCCGAGTGGGTCAGCGCGCCCACGCTGATCGCGTCGACGCCGGTACGCGCGGCCGCGCGAGCCCGCTCGAGGGTCATCCCGCCGGACGCCTCCAGGCGCACCCGGCCGGCGGCCATCACCACCGCCTCCGCCAGCGCCGGGGCGTCCATGTTGTCGAGGAGCACCCAGTCCGCCCCGGCCTCGATGGCCGTCTCCAGCCCGGCCAGATCGTCCGTCTCGATCTCGACCACGACGTCCGGCGTCTCCGCCCGGGCGCGGCGGACGACCTCGTCCAGCGGCCGAGCACCCAGCGCGAGGTGGTTGTCCTTGACGAGCACCCGATCGTCGAGGCCCAGCCGGTGGTTCACGCCACCGCCCGCGGCGACCGCCGCCTTCTCGAGCTGCCGGAGGCCCGGCGTCGTCTTGCGGGAGTCGAGGACCGCAACCGGAGCGCACGCCTCGACGTACCGGGCCGTCAGGGTCGCGATCCCCGAGAGGTGGCAGAGGAGGTTCAGCATCGAGCGCTCGGCCGCGAGCAGCGCCCGAGCCGGTCCAGCCAGGGCGCACACCACCTGCCCCGCACGGAGGACCGCGCCGTCCTGCGCGCGCCAGGCGACCGAGACGCCCGCGGTCTCGGCAACCGCCTGCGCGGGGGCGGTCCCGGCCAGGACCCCGTCCGCCCGAGCGACCACCTCGCCCGACGCGCGCGCGTCCTCGGGGACGGCCGCACGCGAGGTGAGGTCGCCTCGCTCCCCCAGATCCTCGAGGAGGGCGAGGCTGGCCAGCTCGACGAGGCTCAGGCCAGGGCGAGCATCCGGTCGAGCGCCACCTTCGCCCACGTCGTCGTCTCCTCGTCGACCTTCACCACGTTCGGCACGTCGCCGTCCGCCAGCGCCTCGAGCGTCCCGACCAGCGTCGGCAGGTCGATGCGGTTCATCGTGACGCACGGACAGATGTGCTCGTTCAGACAGAAGATCGTCTTGTCGGCATGCTCCTGGCGCAGCCGGTTGACGAGGTTCCAGTCCGTCCCGATCGCGATCGTCGCGCCGGCCGGAAGCTCCTGGCAGCGCTGGATGATGTACTCGGTGCTCCCGTCCTCGTCCGCCGCGGCGACCACGGGGCGCGGGCACTCGGGGTGGACGATCACCCTGATGCCCGGGTGCTCCTTGCGGGCGCGCGCGATCTGGAACGGGTTGAACGCGGTGTGGACGTTGCAGAACCCCTTCCACAGGATCGAGCGCGCATCGGCCAGGGCGGCCGCGTCCACCCCGCCGAGATCGGCCTTCATGGCGTCCCAGACCAGCGGCTCGTCCGGCGGGATGCCGAGGCGCTCACCGGTGTTTCGGCCGAGGTGCTCGTCGGGGAAGAAGAACACCGCGTCCCCGTGCTCGAACGCCCATCGAAACGCTCGCTCCGCATTGCTCGATGTGCAGACGAGGCCGCCGTGCTCCCCGACGAAGGCCTTCAGCGCGGCGTCCGAGTTCATGTAGGTGATCGGGATCACCGTCTTGCCCGGCACGGCCTCGGTCATCTGCGTCCAGGCGTCGCGCACCGTGTAGATGTCGGCGCACTCGGCGAGGTGACAGCCCGCGCCGAGATCCGGCAGCACGACCGCCTGGTGGTCCTGGGCGAGGATGTCGGCCGACTCGGCCATGAAGTAGACGCCCAGGAAGACGATCAGCTCGGCGCTCGCCTCGGCGCCCCGGCGCGCCAGCAGGAACGAGTCCCCGGTCACGTCGGCGAACTCGATGACCTCGTCCTTCTGGTAGTGGTGGCCGAGGATCACGGCCCGGTCGCCGAGCGCCTCGCGGGCCGCCCAGCCGCGCCGTCGCAGCTCGGTCCACTCCTCCGGCGTCTCGGGCGTGGGGAGTCGGCAGATCGCCTCGGTGGTCACGCGGCCTCCTTGACCGGTCGTCGAGCGTGGGGTCGCCCCGGTGTGTCGGTGACGAGGAACGGCTCGCCGCGCAGCCAGGCGCGACGGGCCGACTGGCGACGGTCGGTCGCCGGGAAGTCGGTGCGCCAGTGGGCTCCCCGGCTCTCGGTGCGAGCCCGGGCCGCTGCGATCGCCGCGGTGGCCAGCTCGCGCATCACGAGGCCGGTCGCGTCGAGCGCGTCGGGGTCGATGTCGGCGATCGCGCGCTCTGCACGCCGTAGGCCCGCCTCGTCTCGCACGATCCCGAGCCCGTCCCACATCGCCGAGCGGATCGCCGCCTGGCCGACGGCGCCCTCGCCCTGCCCCGCAGCGGGTCGCTCGATCGCCCGCGCGCGCCGGCCCTCCGGCCAGCGGTCACCCACCACGATCGCGCGCGTGCACTCCTTCGCCATGACCGCGCCTTCGAGCAGGCTGTTCGACGCCAGCCGATTCGCCCCGTGGAGTCCGGTGCTGGCGCACTCGCCGATCGCGAACAGACCCGGAACCGAGGTGCGGCCCGCGACGTCCGCGAGCACCCCGCCGATCGAGTAGTGCGCGGCCGGCGTGACCGGGATCGGGTCGCGCCCCAGCTGCAGGCCGGCTCCGCGGCAGGCCGCCGCGACCGTCGGGAACCGCCGCTCGGCCTCCTGCGGCTCGATCGCGGGGAGCACGAGCTTGGCGGTCGAGCCCGGCTGCTCGTAGATGGCGCGAGCGACCACGTCCCGCGGCGCCAGATCGCCCAGCGGGTGGACGCCGTCCATGACGGGGCGCCCGTCGTCGTCCACCAGGCGCGCCCCGGCACCCCGGAGCGCTTCGGTGGCGAGCGGCAGCGGTCGCCGGTCGAGCGCGATCGCGGTCGGGTGGAACTGGACCATCTCGAGGTCGGCGAGCGCCGCGCCGGCCCACGCGGCGAGGGCCAGACCGTCGCCGACGCTCCCCGCCGGCACGGTGGTGCGCGCGTAGAGGCCGCAGTAGCCACCGGTCGCGAGCACGACCGCACTCGCCGCCAGCGTCCGCTCCTCGTCGGTCGGATCGACGACGACCACGCCCTCGACGCCGCCATCGCTGACGATCAGCTCACGGGCCGACCACCACTCGCGGACGTCGACCACACCGTCCGCGCGGATCGCCGTCGCGATCGCCGCGGCGATGTGCGCTCCGGTGGCGTCGCCTCCGGCGTGCACGATCCGCTCGCGCGAATGAGCGCCCTCGCGCCCTCGGGCCGGCATCCCGTCCGGCCCCCGATCGAAGCCCACCCCGCTCCGAGCGAGCAGGCGCACCACCTCGGGCGCCATTCGACAGACCTTGGTGGCCGCCTCGGGATCGCCGAGCCCGGCGCCGGCCGCGAGCGTGTCGACGCGATGGCGCTGCCACGAGTCGTCCGGCCCGATGGCCGCCGCGACGCCGCCCTGGGCAAGGGCCGTGCTTCCGCCCTCGAGCTCGCCCTTGGTCACGAGAACGACGGGCAGGCTGCGGGACAGCAGATGCGCCGCCAGGCCCCCCGCCACCCCGCTTCCGATCACGACTACCGGCTCTCGGCGAGCCACGGCGCCCCTTCACGTCATTCGGACAGTATCTGTCTCGTGACTAACTGTCCGGCTGACGGTATCACCCGCGCCCGTGCGTGCGAAGCGGGTCCGCTCAGGCGTACTCGTGCGGATCGCCGTACGGCGTGGCCCGCGCGTCCCGCCGGTCGGCGATCACCGTGAGGACCCGCCGGAGCACGACGCCGAGCATGGTCAGCGCTCCGATCGTGGCGGTGGACCAGTGCAGGACGATCGCCAGGCCGACCGACAGCGCCAACAGGAGCGCCAGCACCGCCAGCCCGTGCGCCCCCCCGACGAGCCGCAGCAGCTGCCGACCGACGCTCACGGGGTGGACGCGAGCGGGCGGAGCACTGTCAGCTCCGGATGTTCCAGACCGGGGTGCCGATCGCCACGCGCGGGTAGAGCCAGCGGATGTTCTCGTTGTAGTTGCGCGTGCAGCCGAGCGAGTAGTAGCGGCTCGTGTGGGAGAGCAGGTTCTCCTGGTTCGTCCCGTGGATCCCGTAGCCGCGGAAGTACCACATCGCCAACGGCCCGAACGCCGGCCCCGGGCCGGGCGTCTTCGAGTAGACGCGGAATCTGCCGCTCGGGGTCGGGGTCGACGGCTTGCCGTAGACCACCGGCAGCACCCGGCGCAGCTTGCCCCGCTCGTAGTAGTAGAGCTGCATCTCGTTGATCGCCTGGACGATGTGGCTGCCGCTCGAGCGCGGCACGCCGTGGGGGTTCGCCCGGTGCACCCTGATCGGCGCGGAGACCGCGGCCCCGTCGGCGTCGTGTCCGGCCGTCCCGACCGCGCGGGCGCGAAGGCGCCACTTGCCTCCGGCCGGCAGGCGGACGAATGCCTTGGCCGAGCCCCCCGGCACGACCACCGGACGCGAGAGCTTGCGCCAGATCTTGCCCCGGGTGCCCTCGATGAGGATCCGCTCTCCGGGCCGCGCGGGCTTGACGATGGCCTCCACCGCGATCGGCCGACCGGCGATCGCCTCGGTGGGATCGACCTCCCAGGTGACCCCGACCGATCGCCTCACCCTCACCGCGAGCTCGGGCCCCGTGGTCTCGGCGGCGACGCCCATCACCCGGGCGCGTACGTCGGCGGAGCCCTTCAGGGGCACCGCGGCCTTGAAGCGTCCCCGCGTGTTGGTGCGGACGGTCGCCCACGGAACCCATCCGCCGGCCACCCCCCGTCGCTCGAGCCGGACCTGGGCGACCTGCGCCGGCTCGACCCTCCCGGCCATCTTGACCCGGTCGCCGAAGGTGACGCTCTTGCTCGCGGTGAACGCCGTGACCTGCGCCTCGCCCGGCTGGTCGGCCCCCTGGGCGAGCGCGCCCGCCGGAACGATGGCCAGCGTCGCCGCCGCGATACCGAAGATCGTGAGCTTCACGGCCGACTCCTTCGACGAGGGGTATGAGGAAACCTATCCCTCGCCGGGGATCCGCCGGCGGATGGTGGCCACGGCCTCGTCGAGCGGCTGGCGGGAGCCCATGGCGACGGTCGTCGCGACTGCCCGCGCCGACGGCCCGGCTCGACGCGCCCGGGAGGATTCGAACCTCCGACCGGCGGATTAGAAGTCCGCTGCTCTGTCCTCTGAGCTACGGGCGCTCACGCGCAGCGTAGCGAGCGTGTCAGCGCCCGGACCACGATGGCCCGGGCGCCGCACGAAGGGCGTTACGACAGGTACTTCTTGGTGTCGAGCCCGTGCTCTTCCATGAGCTTCTTGAACGTCTCGCGCATCTCCTCCGGGTAGTCCGGAAGCTCCTCGGTCGCGATGACCTCTTCGGCGCGAGCCTTGATGCGAGGGCCGAAGTCCCAGTCGTCGTCGGCGATGAGACGCTTGACCTCGCGCTCCGGCCACGAGACGACACCGGGCTCACGGCCGAACTTGTCGGCCAGCGCCTGGATCTCCTCGAAGCGGCCTTCGATCGGGGCCTGCTCCTGGATCATGCCCTTGGACTGGAGGACGTCATTGACGCCGGCGTCGGGCATGTACGGGTTCCCGTAGCTGTCCTTGTGGAACAGCTTCTCGAACTTCAGCCGGACACGCTGCCCACCGGCCTTCTCGTCCTCGAGCGGGTAGCCGACAGCGTGGCCCCACGTGAAGCGGAAGTGCGGCGGCAGGCCGAAGGCCTTCTCGACCCCGCCCGGCTTGCGGCCGAAGGCGATGAGGATGCTGCCGACGTCGAGACCGACACCGGCGAGCATCGCCTGGTTGACCGCCATGCCGGTCTCGAACCGGAGCAGCTGCTCGGTCCGCTCGGTCGGGAAGCTCATGAGCCGCGGCACGGTCTGGGTCATCGTGAACTCGTAGTTCCAGCCGTGGTACTTCGTCAGCGCTCCCGACAGGGCGAGCGTCGACAGGCCGTCGTTGGCGCGGCCGTACCAGGCGTTCAGGTTCGTGACCCAGAAGATCAGGTGCGAGCACTGGTTGATGATCTGGACGTTGAACCCCGAGACGCACTCCTCGATCTCATCCCAGAGATCGGTCGTCTCCTTCTGGACGACGATTGCCTCGGTGGCGTTGATGTTCCCCTGACACGACGCGAGTCGGCCGGCCTGGAGCATCGTCTGGAGCTTCCAGTCCTCGACCTTCTTGTCAGGGTCGAAATAGCGAATGCTGCGACGGTCCCCGATGGTCTGAAGGATGCTCTTATCAGGGATCTCTGCGGCGGTTACGGACAATTCTGTTGGCCCCCTGGAGTATTCAACAAATGGGCGCAAGCGCCCGGGCCGGACCAGGCCGGCACTGCGCGCCAGCCTACATGCCGGCCCTGAGCTCGTTGCGGTTGTCGCATACTCGGTGCGGTGCGCGATCCGGGGCGGCTGGCACCCCCCGTTGTGGCAGACGTCCCGGCGCTCGATCGGTAGCGTTCCGCGCATGCCGAAACTGATGTTTGTCACCGTCCCGACCGATGAGGTGCTGAACAAGAAGGGTGAAGTGCGCTTCCCCGGCACCGACATCGCCGTCGAAGAACTGAAGAAGGCGGGGTGGGACGTCACGATCGTCGACCCGACGTGGCCGACCCCCCTCAACACCGCAAAAGAGCTCGAGCCTGATGCTGCCCTGGTCTCGTGCTTCAAGGCAGTTCCCCGCTCACGCGACGCGGCGTCGATGCTCGCGCGCATGACCGACGTGAGCGTCTACACCGTCGGCGTCCTCCAGAAGGACGAGGCGTTCCGCACGATGGCGCCTGCCGTCGGCGTGCTGCGCAACATCGGGGAGCTCCCGAGCTAGAACCCGAGACCGGCGGGTCCACCGGGTCCGTCGGTCGCAGGTGCCCTCAGCGAGAGGAGGGCGGCCGGGTCAGGAGGCACGTGCTCCGAACCCGTCGATCGCCGAGCTCAGCGCAGCTCGGCGACGGTCGCCCCATCTCCTCCCCCGGCCGGCCCCGCCGAGTCGAATCCAGCCACCATCGGGTGCACCCCGAGCTCGTCGCGGATCGCTTGGCGAAGCGCGCCGGTGCCACGGCCGTGCACGATCGTGACCCGCTCGAGCCCCCGCTGGCCCGCGCCGTCGACGAACGCACGAACGGCGGACCTGGCCTCGTCGGCGCGCTGACCGCGGACGTCGATCTCGTCGGCACCGACCGGCGGTGGTGGGGCGCTCACACGCGCCGGCCGCGCTGACACGGGCGCCGGGCCCTCGGCCGCGAGCACCTCGAGCCGCTCGAGCGGAACCCGGACTCGAGCCCCCTCCCCGTCGACGAGCGCCACGCCCCCCTCGAGCGAGACGACGCTGCCGCGAAAGCCGAGCCCGACGTCCTTCACGCGGTCGCCGACCTCGGCCGGCCGTGTCCGCCCGGGCTCCGCGGTGGCGCCGAGGGCCGCTCGGGCACGCTGGGACGCCTCCGAGGCCTGGCCGAGTCGCCGGTCCCGGGAGCGCGTGGCGTCGTCCTGCCGGGCCCCCTCGGCCCGACGCGCGGCCGCGATCTCGCGCCGAAGCACCTCGAGCTCCCGCTCGGCCTCACCGAGGCGCGCCGCCATCTCGGCGCGCGCACGGTCTCGCTCGCGACGCGCCTCTGACTTGATGCCGGCAAGGCGGGCATCCAGCTCGGCCGTCCGGCCCTCGGCAGACGCACGCTCACCCTGGGCTGCGGCCCGCTCCGCCTCGGCGGCGGACAGCGCATGGCGCGCGGCCGCGCGCGCCTCGGATGCCTCGGCGAGCAGGCCCTCCGCGCTCGCGCGACCCTCGGCGAGCTCGCCCTCGGCCCGCTCGACGACCGCCGGTGGAATCCCGTGCGAGCGCGCGATCGCAAAGGCGTGAGAGGCGCCAGGCCGCCCCAGATCGACCTCGTATCGCGGCGCGAGCGTGTCCGGGTCCACCGCCACGGCCGCGTTGGCGGCGCCATCGGCCTCGGCCGCCCATTCCTTCAGCTCCCAATGGTGGGTGCTCGCCATGACGAGCGCGCCGCTGCTCATCAGCTCGGCGATGACCGCCCGCGCCAGCGCCGCGCCCTCTCGGGGATCGGTCCCGCCCGCGACCTCGTCGAGCAGGACCAGGGTGCTCGGGCCCGCCCGCTCGAGGATCTCGGCGAGCGTCCGCACATGCGCCGAGAACGTCGAGAGGCTCTCGGCGATGGACTGGCGGTCGCCGATGTCCGTCAGCACGCTGCCGAAGACCGGAAGGCGGGCGCCACGGGCGGGAACGCGCAACCCGCACTGGCCGAGCACGGCGAGCAGGCCGAGCGTCTTCAGCGCCACGGTCTTGCCGCCCGCGTTGGGGCCGGACACGATCACGGCGCGCAGATCGCCGATCGGCAGGTCGATCGGGACGGCCTCCTCGGGCGGGATCAGCGGATGCCGTGCGCCGGACAGCTCGACCTCGGCGGACTCCTCCACCGGGCAGCCGCCCCAGGCCCGCGACAGCAGCGCCGACGCGATCGCCAGGTCGACCAGCGCGAGCACCTCGACGGCGGCCTCGAGCGGGGCGCGGCGCAGCTCCACCTCCCGGGAGAGCTCGCCGAGGATGCGCTCGCGCTCCTCGCGCTCCGCTCCCTCGAGCGCACGCACCCGGTTCGTCGCCTCGACAAGCGGAAACGGCTCCACGAAGAGCGTCTGACCGGAGCCGGAGGAGTCGTGCACCACCCCCGGCACCTCCGAGCGGGAGCTCGCGCGAACGGCGAGGACCGGGCGGCCGGCGCGCTCGGTGACGAACCCCTCCTGCAGGTGCTCCGACAGCGAGCTCGACAGCGACCTGACCCGCTCCTGCGCGTCGCGCCGCGCAGCGACGAGGGAGCGACGGATGCGGCCCAGCTCGGGGCTGGCGCCGTCGGCGAGTCCACCCCGCTCGTCGAGGGCTCCAGCCAGGCGACCCTCGATCGCGACGAGCACACCGGTGTCGAGCGCGCCGAGCGCGCCGCAGAGCCCCGGCGCGTCGTCCCGGTGCTCGAGTGCCCGGTCGTGCAGCTCCCTCGCGACCTCGGCGGTGGCGCGCACCCGCTCGAGCTCGGCCTCGTCCAGCACTCCACCGACCGCGACCCGACCCAGGATGCTCCGGATGTCGTGGGCGCCCGCCGGACCGGGCACGCCCCGCTCCACGAGCACGAGCGCCTCCTCGGTGCGAGCCCGCCGGGCGCGAACCTCGACTGGGTCGGCGCTCGGGCGCAGTGCGTGCGCCAGGGCACGGCCGCCGTCGAACGATCCGAGGTCGGTCAGCCGCTCGAGCACGAGGGGAAGCTCGAGGGCATCGCTCACGTCGAAATCCACGCCGGCCATGGTAGGCCGCGACTGTGGAAGTCCACAGTTCTCGACGTCCCGGTCCTGGTGGATGCTTGCCTCGAGCGCCGGCTCTTCGATCGAGCGGCGCACGACCCAAGGAGCCCGCCATGACAACCGCGATCCCAGGCTCAGACGTGAGCGCAGCGGCGCCCACCGACGCGGGGGCGCACGCATGATCGCCGCCAAGGTCATCGCCGCATCCGCCGCCGTGCTCCTGGTGAGCGCGGGCTCGGCGCTCGCGGTGCTCCCGCCCCCACCCGCCGACCAGGACACGGCCGGCGCATTCGCCTACCTGGACGACTACGCCAGCACCCAGGAGCGCATCGTCGACAGGGCGGACGGCTTCGCCGACCGGGCGCTGAACGCCACGAACCGCCGCCAGATCAACCGCTGGGCCGGCAAGCACAACGCCGAGATCCGCAGGTACCGGGCGAACTTCAACCAGCTCCGAGCCGACAACCCCGGCTGGGGCCCGTGCCTGACGCCCATCGGGTTCCACGGCTCGATCCAGCTCGCCGGGCTGGGCAACCGCCAGCGTGTGATCAAGCGGCTCGACCCGACCCCACGCGCGGTCGCTCGCGCCGAGCGGCGCGTCGCGTACTGGAACGGGCAGCACACGTTCTTCGAGATCGCGACGGGTGGCTGTCTGATCAGCGAGCTGAACTGGCCCTCACCCGAGGACCCACCGCCGGCCGCCTGAGGCAGGCGATCGCTCGAAGCGCCGCCAGTCCGACCTCCGGCGGGCTGGCGGTGGCTCAGCGCGCGCGAGACGCCTATTCGGTGGCGGCCGTCCGCTCGGCGTCTGGATCCTCCGCCTCCCGGAGCTCGCGCCGATAGCGGAGCCCCTCCTGGAAGAGCACCTGGATCATCCCCGCGACGGGAATCGCGACCAGCACGCCGACGAACCCGAGCAGCTGGGCGCCGATCAGCACGGCGACGATCACCCAGAGCGGGTTGAGCTGCACGGTGAAGCGGTGGATCGTGGGCTGGAAGAGGTTGTTCTCGATCTGCTGGTACACGGCCCAGAAGACGATCGCGGCGACGCCGATCGGCCAGCCGACAAAAAACGAGACCAGGATGTACGGGATCGCCCCGATCGCGGCGCCGACGAGCGGAATGAGCGACATCAATCCCGCCCAGAACGCCAGCAGGAGGGCGAACGGGACGTCGGCGATCGTCAGGAACACGTACACGGCGACGCCCGCGATCATCGCGATCACGAGCACCCCGAAGACGTAGCCGACGACCACCCGGTGAAGCCGGTCGAGGAGCCGCTCGAGGCTGTCGCGGCGCACGCCCTCGTCGACCGACTCCAGCGCGCGTAGGCGCATCATCGGCCCGTACAGGCTGAAGAGGAACGTCAGGACCGCGATCGAGATCAGGGCGATGATTCCGTTCACCACGCGCTGGCCGATCTCGACCGCCGTGTCAGGACCCACGCCGGACAGGCTGTCGGTGGTCGCCTCCTCGATCCGGTCCAGGATGTCGTAGTCCTCGTCGAGGCGCTGGACGAACGCGGACTCGCGCAGATCGGCCACGTACCGCGGAACGTCGTTGCGGAGCTCGTTGATGGCGTCGATCACCGGCGGGACGAACGCAAACGCCACCCCGGCGAGCACACCCGCGCCAAGCAGGTAGACGAGCGCGATCGCCAGCGGACGCCGGAGCTTCAGGTACTTGCGGAAGAGCCGAACGATCGGATCGATCGCGACCGCGAAGAAGATGGACACGGCGATCCAGATCAGGACCGTGCGGCTGACGTACACCAGCCACAGGAGCCCGATGGTGACCAGGAGCACCAGGAGCACCCGAACGACGGCGCGCACCGACGGTCCGTCGCCGGGCGGGCGCGGGCGCAAGAAGCGCCTGGCCGTCGGGGCGTCAGTGCTCACATAGCGATGTTCGCCCCCGGATCGACGTCTCCTCGGGCCTCGTCGCCGGAGGGCGAGCGCTCGAGCGCATCCATCAGCGCGCCGAGCACCGCACCGAAGAGCAGGTGCATCGCCGCCTCCTGCGCCGCGATCCGGCCGTTCGTCAGGAGCCGGGGCAGGTGATCGTCGACGCGGTCGGGGTGCACGCGGTCGGCCACTGCCATCGCGGGCCATGTCAGGACGTACTCGGCCATCGCCGCCGCGACCCCCGCCCGGACGCCGCGGCCTCCGACCAGACCGAACGCGGCGCCGAACGCGGCGCCGTTGGTGACGTGCATCGCCAGGCCGATCGCTCGCCACGAGCCATCCCGGGTCACCCAGCGACCGAGCATCGCCGTGTCGGTGAACCGTGTGCCGAGCGCCCGCGCCGCGACCGGCTCGGCGGCGCTCCACGCGCCGGCGGCGATCGCCCCTGCGACGGCGCCGCGCCACGTCCGTGCGAGTCTCACTCGCGAGATCACGCCCGGATCGTAGTCGGGAAGGACCGGAGCGGGCCGGCCGTCGCCGATCGTGGGGTTGATCGCGCCGCCGCGAGGGCCAGACTGCGGCAATGGGCAGCCCGAGAGCGGTCACGGTGGTCTGGTTTCGGCGCGATCTGCGCGTGGCCGACCATCCGGCCCTGGCCACGGCGGCCGCGCGGGGGGACGTCGTGTGCCTGTTCGTGCTCGAGCCGAAGCTGCTCGCCCGCAGACACCACCAGGCCCCCGAGCGCCTTCGCTTCCTGCGCGCGGGCCTCACGGCCCTGGACGCCGAGCTGCGCGAGCTCGGGGCGCGCCTCGTCGTTCGACGCGGCGATCCGGCAGAGGTGGTCCCACGGGTCGCACGAGAGGCCGGCGCCGGCGCGGTCCACTTCACCCGCGACTTCTCGCCGTATGCTCGCCAGCGCGGTCGCGCCGTCGCGGCGGCGC
Organism: Thermoleophilia bacterium; assembly: GCA_028285405.1. Taxonomy (GTDB): domain Bacteria; phylum Actinomycetota; class Thermoleophilia; order Miltoncostaeales; family Miltoncostaeaceae; genus JANQPH01. The sequence continues at coordinate 5,941 of JANQPH010000055.1, read as the reverse complement.
TCGCGCGCGAGCGGGTCGAGTTGCGGGACTTCGGCGGTGACATCGCCGTCGAGCCGGGGGCCCTCCCCGGACCGAAGGGCGCCGGCTACCAGGTGTTCACGGCGTTCTTTCGGGCGTGGGGGTCACACACGGTGTCACCCCCCGTCGACCCTCCGAGCCGTCTCAGCGGGCCCGCGCTCGGGTCGGACCACCTCGACGACCTTCCGGACGGACGGCCGAAGGTCGACGCGGGCCCGTCCGCCGCGCTGGCGCTGCTGGACGAGTTCGCCCGGACCGGTGTCGACGCGTATTCGCAGGCGCGCGACGACCTCGCGCAGGATGCGACCTCGCGCCTCTCCCCCTATCTGCGGCTCGGGATGTGCACGCCGTCGCAGGTCGGCCACGCGCTCGGGCTCCCCGGCGCGCTCGAGGAGGGCCCGGCCGCCCTCTGGCGTCAGATCGCCTGGCGCGACTTCTATCGGCACCACCTGCTGCGCCGACCCGAGGTCGCCAGGGTGGCGTTCAGGCCCGAGCTTCGGAGCATCGCGTGGGAACGGGACGACCAGGGTCTTGCCGCATGGGTCGCCGGCGAGACCGGCTATCCCCTCGTCGACGCCGGGATGCGACAGCTGGCCCAGGAGGGGTGGGTCCACAACCGTGCCCGGATGGTCGTGGCGTCCTTCCTCGTCAAGGACCTCCTGATCGACTGGCGCCGCGGCGAGACGGTGTTCATGCAGCGCCTCCTCGACGGCGACCCGGCGAGCAACAACGGCGGCTGGCAGTGGACGGCCGGCACCGGAACCGATGCCGCCCCCTACTTTCGGGTCCTCAGCCCGATCCGCCAGGCGGAGCGGTTCGATCCTGCCGGCACCTACGTGCGCAGGTACGTGCCCGAGCTGCGCGACGTGCCGGATGCACGCATCCACAAGCCGTGGAAGATGACCCCCGAGGAGCAGCGGGCGGGCGGCTGCCGGATCGGGGCGGACTACCCGTCACCGCGGGTCGACCACTCCCGGCGCCGAACGGAGGCCGTCGAGCGGTATCGGTCGGCCCGAGACGCGTTCGCCGAAACCGAGCCCGGCTAGCCGCTCGCCGCCCCCCCGCGCGCACCCCGCTCCGATAGACGGCATCGAGGCCGACACCGGTCAGGAGATCCCCGCAGAGCACGATCCGACCACCGTCGTTCCAGAGCCCCGAGTCGGCGGCAGACCCGGTCGGGTTCGCGTACCGCCAGCGCTTGACCTGCCACCAGCGAGCGGGGCCGCTCGCGCCGATCGCGTCGGCGAGCTCGGGGAGTACGTCAGCGGCGATCACATCGTCGTGGGCCGCGAATCGCTCCGCGCTCCCCACCGGGTTCATCTGCGCGCTGACGACGGCCTCGCCTCCCACGGAGTCCCGGCGCTTGTCGTCCTCGCGGACGATTCGCGCGAACACCCCGCTCGGACCGAGGACACCCGACCGGGCCGCCGACGGAAAGCCGGCGAGCACCATCACCGCCGGCTCGTACGCGACCTCCGATACCGCCTCGGCCCGATCGCGCTCGCCCGCCGACTGCAACAGCTGCGCCGTCTGCGGCCCCGGGGCCGAGAGGACGATCGAAGCCGCCTCGACGAGCAACGCACCGCCGTCGTCCGTCACCTCGACGAGAGCGCCCCGCGGGCTCAACGACTGGACGCGGACTCCTCGCCGGACGTCGATCCCGTCCGCAAGCGCCTTGGCCAGCGCCGTCATGCCCGCGGGGAGCGCCCGCGCAGAGCTGCCGGCCAGCCGCGCGGACGTGTCGACCTCGAGGCGCTCGGCGATGTCGGCGAGCGACGATCCCTCGGCCGAATCGAGGAGGGGGCACCCGTGGTCGACGGGCATTCCGTCCACACGCCGCGTGGCCATCCGGCCGCCGAGCCCACGGCTCTTCTCGAACACGACAACGGCTCGACCCAGCTCGCGGGCACGTCGGGCGGCGGCGAGTCCTGACAGGCCCGCACCGACGACCGCGATCGGCGGCGCGCTCACCGGCGGACCCGAGCCGGGTCCTGCCCCGCTGGCCCGCATGCGGGAGGTAGCGTGTGCGGATGGCAACCGATGTGACCCCGCTGGGGGACCGCCTCAACTCCTGGATGGCGGATCACCGCGAGCAGCTCGACCGGATGATGACCGAGGAGGGCTCGCGCGCGATCCACGAGGAGTTCATGCTCGCCGAGAGCGGTGAGCTCCCCGACCGCGAGACCCGCATCGAGCGGGCCCGAGCGGCGAGCGCGCGCGCCTGGCTCCGGCACCTGGGACAGGCCATCGCCGCCGTCTGGGACCGTGCGCCCGAGGGTGCCGCCCCCCAGCTCGAGAAGGCCGCGACGTCGTCCGTCGAGCGCGTGGAGGCGCTCCGGCTCGAGGAGGAGGCCGTCCTCGAGCGCCGCGGCGTGTCGGGGGACCCCGACGACGACCACCGAAGGGCCTTCCTCGTCGCACGCGCGCGAGCGTTCGCCGAAGGGATCGCGGAGCCCCTCGGATTCGACCCACCGACCCTCAGCCGGGACGTGGGACGCTGGATGCGCGAGCACGTCGAGGACACCCGCGCCCTCGAGAACGAGGCGAGGGTCCAGTGGGCGGGGCAGGATCTCGACCGGAGCACCGAGACCGAGCCGCGAACCGCCGCGGTCGAGACCGAGTCAGACGACGTCAGGATCACCGAGGCCGCCTCGGTCTTCGCCCACGTCAGAACGCTCGCCGGCGGGCTGGGCGAGCTCTTGGACGACGAGGACGCTCAGCCGCCGAGCTCGGCCTGAAGCGCGGCGTCCAGCTCCGGGTAGGCGAACTCGTACCCGGCCGCCTCGGCCCTGGCCGGAGCGACACGCTGCCCGTCGAGGGCCAACGTCGCCATCTCGCCCATGGCGGCGCGAAGAACGAACGCCGGGGTCGGCACGACGGCCGGCCTGCCGAGCACCTTCCCGATGGCCCTGGCGAAGTCCGCCTGGCGAACCGGCGACGGGCTCACGGCGTTGATCGGGCCCGTGATCGCGGTGTCCGTGAGCGCGAGGCGGACGATGCCGACGACGTCGTCGAGGTGGATCCACGGAACCCACTGCCGCCCGCCGCCGATCGGACCGCCCGCGCCGAGCTTGACCGGGCGGGCGACCACCGGAAGCGCGCCCCCGGCTCGCGAGAGTACGACGCCTGTCCGGAGCAGCACGACCCGCATGCCGGCCCTGGGTGCCGCCTGCATCGCCGCGGCCTCCCACGCGCTCGCCATGTCGGCCAGGAAGTCCGTCCCGGCAGGACTGTCCTCGGTGAGCTCCTGGTCGCCGCCGGATCCGTAGTACCCGACCGCCGAGCCGCTCACCAGGGTCGCGACGCCCGAGTCGGCCAGGGACTCGACGAGCCGCTGGGTCGTGCCGATCCGGCTGTCCCACAGCTCCCGCTTACGGGACTCGCTCCAGCGGCCCGACTGCAGCGGCGCACCCGCGAGGTTCACGACCGCGTCCGCCCCGTCGAGCACCTCCGGCGCGAGCGGGCCTTCGATCGGGTCCCAGCGCACGTAGCTCGCGCCAGCGACTGTCGCGCCGTCGGCGCGCGAGAGCGCGATCACCTCGTGGCCGTCGGCCGCGAGTGCGCCGGCGAGGGCACGGCCGATCAGACCGGTGCCCCCCACGATCAAGATCTTCACTGGGTCAGTCTATGCCGGGCACTCGTCGCGGCCCGCTCCGGCCGCGCCGGCGCGAGGGCCGGGCGGGGCCGCACGAGGCCACCCCACCCGGCTCCGCCCACCTCAGCGGACCTTGGCCTGCACCCGCGCGACCCCGAAGTCGAGGCCGCCGGCGAACGCGTTGACGTTGAACGCGGAGTTCAGCGCCCCGGCCGCGACGCCGGTGAGGTTCGCCTGCACGTTGGTCACGACCAGCTGCTGCCGCGACACCCCGATCTTCGAATTCGACAGGTCGAGATCGAGGATGGAGGTGCGGTTGGCACCGCCGATCAGCGACGTCAGGTCAGGCTGCGCGTCGATGTTGATGTAGAACTGCGTCAGCTCGACGGTCGTGCCACCGCCCGACAGCGTGATCCCGCCCCGGTGGTCGATCCGACCGGTCGGACCGGCGAGCGTCACCTTCTGGCCGTCGATCGGGAAGTTCAGCGCACCGGCCGTGTTGGCCGCCGCGGGCGGCACGTTGCCCACGCTGACGCCGAGCGACGTGAGCGCCTGCCCGACCGTGTCGGACGGGGTCAGCACCGTCGAGCCGCCGTTCAGGATGACCTGCGCCGGGCTGGACTTGACGTCCACGCGACCCAGGACGATCCCCGCCGCGAAGACGTCGGTGTCGAACGCGGCGTTGAGCGCGGCCGCGGCGGCGCCGGTCAGCTCGGCGTTGACCCGGACGATCCAGGTCCCGATGCGGCCGGGACCCCGCCGGATCACCGCGGCGTTGCTGGTGTCGAGCGACAGGATCACGACCTGCTGGCCGCCGACGGTGGCCGTGACCGTGCCGTTGCGGCTGTTGACGACGAGGTTCCGAAGATCCACGTTCGTGCCGTGCGCCGACAGGCGCAGCCCGCTGCCGCGGTGCAGATAGGAGCCCGCGCCGGTGTTCGGGACGATGGTGCCGCCCGAGATCGGGAAGTCCACGCGGGTGCCGCTCGCATCCGCGCTGCCGAGCGGCGCGACTCCGACGCCGTTGGCGCTGAGCACCCGTGCAGTGCCGGCGTTCAGGTGCAGGCTGGTCTCGCCGTTCGCCAGCTTGACCGTGTTGCTGGCGCTGCCCTGCGCGGACGCTGCGGGCGCCACCGCCATCACACCGGCGGCAACGCCGGCCGCGGCGGCAACCGCCGCCCATCGCTTCCGGAACTTGGGCACTTCGAACCTCCTCGATCGCGATCCGTACATGCCAAGTTCGAGTCGAGGAGCCGAATCGGTTCCATCTCGTCCACGCGAACTTGCGATGGGCGCGAACTGGAACCGATCGGACGGCCGAACTCGTATTTCCCTGTGATATGCCCGTCGTCGATGCGCCGATCCCCGTCCTCGTGTCCGCCTCGTCGCGCCCCCTCGAGCGTGCGCCGGTGCGCATGAGCTTCGGCTCCGGGGAGCGCCTCGAGGCCCGGCTGGCCCGAGGTGACCGGGCTGCCGTCCACGAGCTGTACGAGGAGCACGGTGGCCGGGTCGTCTCCTACCTCGCCCACGTGATGCGCGACCGCGCCGCAGCCGAAGACGTCTGCCAGGAGGTGTTCGTCGAGGTGTGGCGGAAGGGTTCGTCGTACGATCCCTCCCGTGGAACGGTTGGCGCCTGGATCATGACCATCGCGCGCACCAGAGCGATCGACAGCATGCGCAAGCGCGTGCCCGAGCCGCGAGACACGTCCGCGCCAGGGTCGGCGGTTCCCGAGCCGGCGGATCCGGCCGCCGCCGTGGAGGCGCTGGACGAGCGGTGGCGGATGGCGACCCTGCTCGACGAGCTCCCTCGCGACCAGGCGACGGTGCTCCGGTTGCGCTTTCACGCCGACATGAGCCAGGCCGAGATCGCGGACTCCCTCGGGCTGCCGCTGGGCACCGTGAAGACCAGGATGGCCAGAGCACTGGGCAAGCTGCGCAGCCTCATGGACGAGGGCGAGGGCTACCGATGAGCGCGCCGCGCGAGGAGCTCGTCGACTACCTGCTGGGCGAGATGCCACCGGCCGATCGCGCCCGGCTCGAGGACCGGCTCGCCCAGGACCAGGACCTGCGCCTCGAGCTCGAGCGGCTGCGGCCGGTCGTCTCGGGTGTCGCCGACCTGCCGGACGAGGCGTGGGAGCGTCTCGAGCCGCCCCCCCTCGAGCTGCCGCTCACCGACACCCCGCAGGAGCCCGACCGGCCCTTCCTGGGCTGGCTGCGCGACTTCGCGCTGGGCGCGCGAATGCCGGTCATCGGCGTCGCGACCGCCGCCACGGCGGCGCTCGCGCTCGGCGTCGGGATCGGGCTCTTCGTGTCGGCCGACGGCGACGA
>JANQPH010000037.1 GCA_028285405.1 Thermoleophilia bacterium | reverse complement strand
CGGCGAACTCCCGGCACGATCAACTCAGCGCGCGAATCGCGCGATGAGGGCAAATCGCGCCTGGATGGCGCGAGTCCCTCCAGCCGGGAGGGCTGGTGTCTGATCGTCGTGCCGCAAGGAGTGCGCCGGTGATCGGCCGAAGTCGAAGCGCAAGGAGGGCACAGAGCCCCGGCCCATGGCGCCGACGACCTCTGGGTCGTCGCCCCAATGCCTCCGGGGCGTGGTTGGCCGACGCGCAGGCCGCAGCGCTTTGCCCTTGGGGCACTTGGTCTGTCGCAATCGAGGGTGATCACCCTCGATGCTCACCCTCGGGGTGCCCCGAGGGTGAAGTGAACGGCCGAAGTTGGGGCAAGGAATCGTGGAGCTCCAGCCGATCTTCACGCGACGAGCGAAGCTCGTCAGGACTTCTGGACGGCGTCATCCCTTCGGGCGAAGCCGCCCCGCCGCAAGCGCCTTGACCAGGCCGAAGTCGGCCGGCGGAAAGTCGTAGGCCGACAGGTCGCGCCGCTCCACCCAGCGGAACTGCGTGCTCGCGAGCGGGCGCGGGCGCTGCTGAGGACGCCACCGGCAGCGAAAGAACCGCAGCTCGAGCGGGCCCGCTTCGGCGGTCCAGATGCGCTTGTCGACGGTCAGCTCGATTCCGAGCTCCTCGCGGAGCTCGCGCCGGAGGGCCGACCGATCTCCCTCCCCCCGCTCGCGCTTTCCGCCGGGGAACTCCCAGCGGCCCGAATGGCCCACGCCGGGCGGTCGCTGGCAGATCAGGATCCTGCCGCCGCGCTCGATGACGGCGGCGACGACAACCGTCTTGCTCACTCGACCGGGACGAGCGCCCCGTCGCGCTCGAGGGCGAGGCCATCGGCAACGAGGCTCGACGCGGCCTCGCGGTCTTGCCCCATCGAGATCGAGCCCGAGGCGGCGAGCTCGCCCAGGAGCCGCCCCCGACGCTGTCGAAGCGACCCTTCGTAGCGGCCCTGGCGCCGCCTCGGAGGGTCGTTCGCGCTCACGTCGCCAGAGTCGGCGGCGGGACAGCCCTGGCGAATCGGGCAGCCGTCGTCGCAGCGCGGCGAGCGCGCCTTGCAGTACCGCCGGCCGAGGTCCATCAGCGCCTGGCCGACCGCCCACCCCTCCCCGGGCGGGGTCCCAGGCCAGCCGGCCGGGAACCTGCGGGCGAGGACGCGCGCGACGTTCGTGTCGACGGGAAGCAACGCCTCACCATCGGCAAAGCAGCGGATCGCGGCGGCGGTGTACGGGCCCACCCCCGGGAGCGCGGTGAGGTCGCCCGACGGCGGCCACCCGGACTCGGCGATCACGCCGGCCGTCGTGTGCAGGTTGCGCGCGCGCCGCGGATAGCCGAGGCCGTGCCACTCGGCGAGCGCGTCACCGAGCGACGCCCCCGAGAGCGTCTCCACGGTCGGCCACCTCGCGATCCATCGCTCGTACCGCGGCGCCACCCGGGCCACCTGCGTCGCCTGCAGCATGGTCTCGGCGACGAGGATCGAGTACCGGTCCCTGGTCCGCCGCCACGGGAGATCCTCCCCCTCCTGCGCAAACCACGCGAGCAGGGCGGTGACACCGGAAGACGGAGCGGCCACCTCAGGAGTCTCGCAAGGGATCGTCCGGCGCCGCCACCGCAAGAAGCGTCCGCCGAAGGCGACCCTCGGCCCGCTCCCATCGCACGAGCGCGGGCGCGTGCGCGATCTGACGACCCGAGCGGTCCACCCCGAACGCGCCGAAGAACGTCCGCGTCCCCAGCCGGACCGCCGCGTCCCAGAGGGCGCCCGGGTCGTCTCGGCGCACCGCCCGAAGCTGCGCCCGCTCGTGGAGCAGGCATGCCGCGAGCGCCTGGGCCGCGGGGTACTCCGGACGTGGACCGATGTCGATCGGTGGCACCGCGACCTCCGGTGCCCACTGGGCGGGGCCGATCCAGCCCTCGATTCCGCTCCCGATCTCCTCAGCCGCGCGAGCGATCCCGCACACGACGAGCGCGCCCCGGGCTCCGCTGCCGGCAAGCGCCTTTCCGAGCGCGATCTCGTCCTCGATCCGTGCGCCGGAGACCACCACCGCAGCGCCGAGCTCGACCGCCTCGGCCACCACCGATGCGGCCGAGGTCTCCCCGTAGTCGAGCCGACAGAGCGGCGTCACCCCCGCTCGGCGCAGCGCGCCATCGGCGCCGGCGGCGACCGTGCGACCGAACTCGGTGCGCCCGGCCACGATGGCGACCCGGCCCGGGTCGTCGCCGAGCTCGGCCAGCGCCGCCGGAAGCTGGGCCCAGTAGCGGTCGGCCGGCGAGAGCACGTCCACCCACCGCCCCCGCGCCCCGGAGACGGCCGCGCCCCCGTGGTTCCAGACGACCGTCTCCGCATCTGCCAGCGCCGCCGCAACGGCCCTCGCCGGCCCGGATCCGTAGGGGCCGAGCAGGACGGAGTGACGCGTGGCCAGATCGAGGGCGATCCGGCCCGAGCGGCTCGGCTCGCTCCGATCGTCGAGGATCTCGACCGCGACGCCGCGCGCCGCTCCCCACTCCTCGATCGCGGCCGCTGCCGCCCGTCCCTGCTCGGCGTACCGACCGCTCAGCGCGAGCGGGGCAGCCAGGCCGGGGTTCGTCACGCGGCGGCTGGGATCACGCTACGCACGGCTCGGCGAACGTCCTCGAGCGCGGTGTCCTCATTCCAGTCCGGCCCGAGCCGGACGACCCGCGTCGACCTGCCCAGATCGCGGAGGCGATCCTCGACGAGGAGCGCCTCCTCGAGCCCGCCGCCGCTCAGCGCGTCGGGCGAGCGCTCCGCCGCTCGCACCTCGCCGAGCGCCCTTCGGCTCGTGGCCCGCCAGCGCCGTCGCGTGAGCTGCTCCGTGCCGAGGACCCGGCCGGCCCCGACGAAGAAGGCAACCGCCGAATCCGGCTCGGGGGCACGCTCGACGAGCACGGCCGATCGGGCGGCGGCCCGGCGCACCCTCGCAAGCGCCGCCAGCGAGGAGACCACCGTGCGAACCGCCTGCTCACCTTCCTCGCCCGCCGGGAGCCGGCCATCGCGGAAGGCCTCCGCGATCCTCGGCGCGAGGCGTCCGAGGGCGGCGTGATCGCCGGCGAGGAGGCGCTCGACCTCCGCCGCCGCGGCTCGATAGCCCTCCGGATCGCCCCCGCTGCACGGTCCCCCACACGCCGGCGCCCCCGGCGCACCCGGCCGGCACACCGGATGGCACTGGCGCAGGCCGAAGAGCTCGGCGATGACGGCAACGGCGTCTCGAGCCAGCCGGTCGGATCGGATCGGGCCGAAGTAGGCCGCGCCGTCCTCGCCGGCCCGGCCGGTCACATACAGCCGGGGAAGCTCCTCCTTCACCGTCAGCTTGAGGTAGCGACCACCGGTCCCGAGCCCACGTCGATTGCAGGGCGGACGCAGCTCGCGCAGGAGCACGCTCTCTCGCAGCAGCGCCTCGAAATCGCTGCCGCAGACCTCGAAGTCGACACGGTCGAGGCTCTCGAGGGCCCGGCCGATCAGCCGACTGTGCTTCCCGTTCGGCCCGAAGTAGCTCCGCACCCGCCTGCGCAGGTTCGTGGCCTTGCCGACATAGAGCGCCTCGCCGGCACGGTTTCGCATCAGATAGACGCCCGGGGCCGTCGGCAGGTCCTCGGCGAGGGCCAGCTTGTAGGCGTGTCTGGCTCCCCGGAGGCCCGCCATGGACACCACCCGCGCGAGCGTGTCGATGCCCCGCTCGCGCAGCATGTCGAGGAACGCGGCGAGCAGCTCAGCGGTGGCCTCCGCGTCCGGCAGCGCCCGGTGGGCTGGCTGTACGCGCGTGCCCGCCCAGCGTGCCAGCGTCGCCAGGTCGTGCCCGCCGGCGCGCCCGTTCAGCAGCCGTCGCGCCAGCACGAGCGTGTCGAGCCAGGGTTGCGTGAAGTAGCGACCCTCGGCCCTGCGGCGCTCGTAGTTGAGGAATCGCAGGTCGAACGGAGCGTTGTGTGCGACGAGCACGTCGCTGCCGGCGAACTCGGCGAAGTCGACGATCGCCGTCTCGATCGACGGCTGGCCGGCGACCATCTCGTCCGTGATCCCGGTCAGCGACCGGATGGAGTCCGGGATCGGTCGCCCCGGATCGACCAGGGTCTGGAACCGCTCCACCGGCTCCAACCCGTGCATCCGCACCGCCCCGATCTCGGTCACCCGGCCCCTGCCCGGGGACCCGCCCGTGGTCTCGATGTCGACGATGCAGAACGTCGCCTGCTCGACCGGCGAGGTGTGCCAGCCGGCGGGCGCCAGCCCGACGAGATCCCGTCCGATCCACGCCAGGCGTCCGTCGCGCTCGATGATCTCCCCGACCAGCCTGCGCTGCAGCCTGACCGGGCAACGGGTCAGGTGGAGCAGCTGGCTCGCCACGTGCCCGACCTCGAGCGGTCGGCCGCGCTGCTCGAGGAGCCGGCAGAGCTTGTCGGCGAGCGTACCCTCAGGCTCAGCTCCAGGCTGAGCTACGGGGAGTGGAATCGTGAGCTGGCTGGCCGTTGCCACGCCGGCGACGATAGCTCTCGTCGCGGCTGGCAAGGAGGGCACAGAGCCCTCCTACTGCGTCCTCTCGCTGGACACCTGCGACCGACGAACGCGAGGCGTCCGTCGTTCTCGGGTCCAGCTCACGGTCAGCCGCGACTCGCCGGGCGCTTCACGGTTGGCCGCGCGCTCGTGATCTTGCCCGGGAACCCAGCGCTCCTGACCTCGGCGCGTCGGGCCTTGGCCTCGGCGAGCGTGACGAACTCCCCGACGCGGGCGTGGAACGCGACCCTTCGGTTCTTCAAGCGCCGACCACGAACCGTCGCCTCCTCGAAACCGGCCCGCTTGGCCTGCAGCACACGCCTGTCCGCGAGCTTCTTGGTCCGAAAGCGCCCGGCCGTGACCCAGTACCTCGGCCTGAGGGTACCGGGCTCGTTCGCCAGGTGGAGCGCGACACCCGTGCCGATCGCGTCGGCGATCTGCTGGCGCACGCCCGGCTGCGCGAGCAGCTCGGCCTCGCTCGGGTTCGACAGGAAGGCCGACTCGACGAGGATGGCGGGCATCTTCGTGTTGCGCAGCACGTAGAAGCCGGCCGTCTTCACGCCGCGGTCGGGAAGCTGGAGCCGGTCGACGACCTGGCGGTGAACCGATCTGGCCAGCCTGTTGGCGGTGCCGGTCGACGAGTAGAAGCGGAAGGTCTCGGTCCCGGTGGACTTGCTCGACAGCGCATTCGCGTGAATCGAGATGAAGAGGTCGGCCCTCGCGGTGTTCGCGATGTTCACCCGCGCCGACAGATCCGCGCCGACGTTCGTGTAGGGAACGTCACCGCCCGCAAGGTCCTGGGTCCGGGTCATCAGCGTCAGATAGCCACGCCCACGCAGCCACCCGTCCAGTCGCTGGGCGACGTCGAGGTTGACGTCCTTCTCGAAGATGACCGTCCTGCCCCTGCGGAGCCGCTCCGGGAGTCCGGTCGGAAAGCCGTCGGGCAGCCGGCCGACCGCCCCGGGATCTCCTCCGCCATGGCCGGGGTCGATGGCGATGAGCGCCGAGCTGCGCTGGCCGGGCGGGATGACGACCTGGCCGCCCGGAGGCGCCGAGGGGGCGTTGGGGTCGACCTCCGGGCTGACGACGCCAGACCCGGGCTCGACCGGGATCGGCTGTGGAAGCGGATCCTGGCCGGCCGCGAGCGGAACGGTGACCAGTCCGGTCAGCGCGGCGGCCGCGAAGATGCTGCTGAGCCTCGGCATACCCGGGAACAGTTCGCGGCGACTCACTCGAACCCCTCGGCGAAGGCGGCCGGAATGTCGGCGCGCGACAGCGGCCTCGAGAAGTCGAAGGAGGCCCCGACCGGCGCAGGCGCGGCGCCGTCGACCGTGATGAGCACGGCCTCGACGTTCGGCAGCTCGGTCAGCGAGTAGACGAGCGGCGCCACCGCCACGGTCTCCGCGGCCGATCCCGGCTGATAGCCGATCACGAAGTCCTCGGACAGGTCGACGATCGCGGTCGAGCCGTCGAGGGTGACGGCCTGAACGGCCGTCCCGGGGGGAAGTCCGCCGACGAGGTCGGGCTCGTTCGTGCCCGCGGCGATCGCCTCGGCGACCTCGGTCGGGTCGCTCGCCAGCGAGGCAACGGGGCGAAGCGCGCCGTCGTCGGCCTGCGCGAACCAGACGAAGCCGGGTCCGACGCCCTCTACCTGGGTGGTCGACTCGGTCGCGACCGGCTCGCTCGCCGCGGTCGTCGTCGGCGGCTCGGCCGGCTCGGTCGCTGACGGCGCCTCGGTCACGGTCCGCTCGACCGTCGTGGTCCCCTCGCCCGAGTCGGACAGGGTGTCGCACGCAGCCGCGATGGGGACGACCAGCGTGGAGAGCGCGACGAGGGCAGCCCCGCTGCGCAGACGACGTGCTCGTCGGGATCCGGCGGACACCCGGACGAGTCTAGGTGCCACCGGCCCGTGCGTCCCTCGCACCTGGTGAGATGCAACGCCCACATGAGCACGCCGCTCGGGGCGGGCGAGCTTCGGTCGTCTGGGAAAGGCGGCGTCCATCTGCGCTAGCGTGCCCCCGCCGCGATCTTGGAGGCCTGTTCCGTGCCGCTCTTTTTGGGAATCGACGCAGTCTTCTATCAAGTCTGCAATATGAACCGCGCAGTCGACTTCTACGGAGGCGTGCTCGAGCTCTCCCTCGACAGACGAGAGGGAAACGACTGGGCCGAGTTCAGCACCGGCAGCGGCACGCTGGCGCTGTCGGGTGAGCTGGCCGTCGCTCCGCAGAAGGGTGGCGCGACGGTGGTGCTCCGGGCGGAGGACCTCGACGCGCTCAGCGCCAAGCTCGACGACGCCGGGGCCACCCGGGGCCAGGTGGAGGACCTGGGTGGAGCGCGGATGCTGAGCTTCTACGACCCCGACGGCAACGAGATCGTCGCGATTCAACCCGTGAGCTGAACCCGAGAGCTTCCGGTCCCTTGGACCGGGAGGTCGCAGGTGTTCAGCGAGAGGACGCAGCCGGGTCGGCAAGGAGGGCACAGAGCCTCGGCCCATTGCCGCTGACGACCTCTGGTCGTCGCTTCGATGTCTCCGGGGCTGGCTGCCCGACGCGCAGGGCGCAGCGCTTTGCCCTGAGGGCAATTGATCCACGTGGTGTTTCCCCCTCGAGCGTGCCCTCAGGGTGAAGTGACCGGCCGGATTTCGGGATGACCCGGACCGTCCAGTCCGCGCCGTGAGCTGAACCCGAGAGCCGTCGGTCCGCTACTCGGGGGCCGGATCCTCGCGCTCGGCGTCGATCACGATCTTCTGGGCCGCGAGCGCCGCGAGGAATCCATCCAGGTCGTCGACCGCGACGGCGATTCGCTGGGCCGTCCACGGAAGCGGCATCCGCACCTGCCGTGGCGGTGACAGGTCGATGAGCGCGGCGGGGCCACTGCGCGCGATGTAGGCGACGAGCCCCCTGCCCCCGATCCGGACTCCCAGCCCGCCCCACCACGGCCAGCTCATCCTCCCGACCCGAGAGATGCTCGTGAGGGGGATGTCGGCCCCACCGAGCATGCCCATCCGGATTCGCACGGAGTCACCGGTCAGCTCGACATAGGGCGCTCGCGGGCACAGCGGGGTCAGGAAGATCTTCCCCGGCCACCCCCGCCTGAGGGGAAAGCGGAGCATGCCGCGAGAGTACGCAGTATCCCGCGAGAGTCGCGCCCGGGCTGTCGTATCATCGAAGAGGTGAACGACCTGCCGGCCACACCCGATGTGGCCCGGGGCTGAAGGGGGAGCAGTGGCACACCGCTGGTACGGGCGTGACCGGGGCCTGACCACCCGCATGTACGGGACGATGTTCGGCCTCGGGCTGATCTACGTCCTCTTCATCGCGGTGGTCATCGCGCTCGGCGTCAGCGCGATCTTCGTGCTCGTGATCGCCGGTGCGTTCGCGGTCTTCCAGCTCTTCTTCAGCGACAAGATCGCGCTCGCCGCGATGGGCGCGAAGGTGGTCGACGCCGACCAGGAGCCAGAGCTCCACGCCCAGATCGAGCGGCTCTGCCAGCTCTCGGACCTGCCCAAGCCGCGAGTCGCGGTCGCCGACACCGACGTTCCGAACGCGTTCGCCGCCGGGCGCAGCCCGAAGACCGCGACCGTGTGCGTGACCACCGGCATCCAGCGCCGCCTCGAGCCACGCGAGCTCGAGGGCGTGCTCGCTCACGAGCTCTCGCACATCGCCAACCGCGACGTGCTGGTGATGACGATCGCGTCGTTTCTCGCGACCGTGGCCGGGCTGCTGATCCGGTTCAGCCTCTACAGCTCGATGTTCGGCGGACGCGGACGCGACAACAACACGGTCGTCGTCTTCATGGTGATCGCGGTGGTCTCCGTGATCGTCTACGTCCTGTCGTTCATCCTGCTGCGGGCGCTCTCTCGGTACCGGGAGTTCGCGGCCGACCGCGGGGCGGCGATCATGACCGGGCAGCCCGCCGAGCTCGCGGCCGCGCTCGGCAAGATCAGCGGCTCGATGGCCCGCATCCCCGATCGCGACCTGCGCGCGTCCGAGGGCATGGACCACTTCTTCATCATGCCGGTGGTCTCGAAGGGCTTCAGCCTCTCGAGCCTGGTGGCGACCCACCCGCCGGCCGAGAAGCGGATCGACCGACTGCTCGCCATGCAGGCCCAGATCGACGGTCGCCCGGCGGGCGACTTCCCGCTCGATCAGCTGGGCAAGGCCACGTGATCACGCGTCGCTCGGCCTGAACGTTGGGCCTCTTCGACATCCTCAAGGGCCAGCGGCCCGCCAAGCGCGCGAACATCGACCGCCTGTTCGCGCTCAGCACGTCGTACCTGACGCTGAGCGTGAACCTCCGGCTGCCGTCGACCGGGCGCGCCGGGGTCTGCTTCAAGCCGATCGCGAGCGGCGAGTTCGAGGGCGTCATTCGCGACATGGACCAGCTCCTCGACATCGCGGGCCGGACCACCGGAACCTCCGTCGAGCGCCACGAGGACGACTATGGCTTCGTCTGGATCGTCCTTCGTGACCAGTCGTTCGAGGATCTCGTCACGACGGCGCACATGATCAACCAGACGATCGAGGAGCGCGGCTTCTCGGAGCAGCTCCTCTGCTCGGTCTTCGGCTTCGAGGACGAGGAGAAGGAGCAGGCCGTCGATCTCGTCTACGCGTACAAGCGCGGCACCTTCTATCCCTTCGTGCCCACAGGGGACAAGAAGCGCGACAACGCGCGCGAGCTCCGGCTGAAGGCGGCGCTCGAGAAGGAGATGCCGATCGAGCAGGAGCTCGAGCGGTGGTACCCGGTCTGGGGCGCGCCGGTCACGCCGGGCAGCTAGCTCGACTCGGCGGACACCGTTACCGGCCGCCCCGGAGGGAGCGGGAATGCCTGCCAACGAATGGGACACGGACCACGCCGAGCGGTACCTCGCTCGCGCGGATGACTACCCGCACCGAGCCGAGGCCGACGCCGCCCTGCTGGAGCTGGTGCCGACAGATCCGAGGCGCATTCTGGACCTCGGCACCGGGGACGGACGAGTGCTGCGCATGGTGCGCGACCGCAGTCCCACGACTCGAGGGATCGGGCTCGACGTCTCCCACCGCATGCTCACCGCGGCCCGTCGTGAGTGCGACGACATCGACGGGATCGAGATCCTCGAGCACGACCTCGCGGATGAGCTGCCCGACCTCGGGCGCTTCGACGCGGTCGTCTCCTCGTTCGCCATCCATCATCTCGAGCACGAGCGCAAGCGAGCGCTCTACGAGGAGATCCTCGGCGCGCTCGTTCCAGACGGCGTGTTCGTGAACCTCGAGCACGTTGCCTCTCCCAACGAGCGGCTGCATCTCGAGTTCCTCGCAGCCATCGACGAGCCCGACGATCCGTCCAACCGCCTCCTGGACGTGGAGACCCAGCTCGCCTGGCTACGCGAGCTCGGCTACGCGGACGTCGACTGCTTCTGGAAGTGGCGCGAGATCGCGGTCCTCAGCGGACGGCGTCCCGCCTGAGCCTCGCTCCTGCGTACCCATGCGCCAACCGGCCGCTGACTCGCCGGCCACGGGCACGCTCGCGCGCCGTCAGTTCGGGATGAGCCCCTCGTCCGACAGGAGCTCGCGCGCCTCCTCGAGCGAGGTCCCCTCGCCCGGAACGACCGCATCCGAGCCGACGAACTCGTCGGGCGCGAGCGGGCTTCCCACCACCCGGATCTCACGGATCAGCTCGGACAGCGCGGCCTGAAACCGTGCCTCGTCGCCCGCCTCGGCGGCGGCTTGGACCTCGTCGTCGGCCGCGCTGACCGACTGGAACGCCTCGTCGCTCAGCCGGAACTGGTCCTCGCCCAGGATCCTGACGATCACGAGGACCCCTTCTGGTCGACGTCGCCGGACTCGATCTCGCCGGCGGACGCCCCACCATCGCCGGCGCCGATCTCGGCCTTCAGGCTCGCCAGCTCGTCGTCCACGCCCGAGGTCATGGTGAGCTCCTTCAGCTCGCGGTCCAGCGGGTCGCCGCCGGTCCCCGACATGTCCTCGAGCGCGCCGGACTCGATCAGCTCGTCGATCGCCCCGGCACGTGCCCGCATCTGCTCGGTCTTGTTCTCGGCCCGCTCGACCGCCATGCCGACGTCCGCCATGTCCTCCGAGACGCCGGTCAGCGCCTCGCCGATCCGGCTCTGCGCCTCGGCCGCCGTGTACTGCGCCTTGATCGTCTCCTTGCGGGTGCGGAAGGCCTCGACCTTCGCGGTCAGCCGCTGCTCGGCCGTCTGGAGCTTCTCCTGCTCGGACTGCAGCTGGGCCCGCTGCTCGTCGAGCCCCTGGAGCTCCAGCTGCGCGGCCTTCTTGCGCTCCAGCGCCGTCCGGGCGAGGTCCTCACGGCCCGCACCGAGCGCCTGGCGGGCCTGGCCGTCGAGCTTCTCGACGCTCTGCTCGAGCTTGGCGGACTGCAGCTCGATCCGCTTCTTGCTCGTCGCGACGTCGGCGACCCCGCGGCGGACCTTCTGCAGCATCTCGAGCTGCTTCTCGTACGAGTAGTCGAGCGTCTCGCGCGGGTCTTCCGCCTTGTCGAGAAGCTTGTTCGCCTTCGACCGGAAGATCATCGAAAACCGCGACATGAGGCCCATCAGGCACTTCCCTCTCGGTGCTGGCCGGCGACCCGAAGAGGATACCAGCGCACCCTCTCGGGCCCGCGGGGATACCGCTGTGAACGAACCGCGCCCGAAGGCGCGCGACATCAGGCGGCGGAGGGCCCGCCCAGGTCGAGGCCGCGCGCGGCCCGCAGCTCGATCACGTCCGGAACCTCGCGCTCGCGCAGGTGCGCGGACACCTTGCGCTTCACCCGCTGGAGGGCGTTGTCGACCGCCTTCGGGCCGGAGCCGACCTCGGCGGCGATCTGCTCGTAGGAGTTGCCCTCGAGGTACATCGTCAGCACGCGTGCCTCGAGCGCGGACAACGTGGAGCCGAGGCACTCGACGAGCGCCCGCAGCTCCTCGGAGGACACGGCCTGGCTGGCCGGATCGGCCACCGGGTCCCCCGCCAGGACCTCGGCGAGCGACATCTCCTGCTCGGCCCCGGCGCCCGCCCGTGAGTAGGAGAAGGACACGTAGCTGTTCAGGGGCGTGTGCTTGTTGCGCGCAGCGGTCTTGATCGCGGTGATGATCTGCCGCGTCACGCACAGCTCGGCGAACGAGCGGAACGAGGCCTCGCGGTCCGGGCGGAAGTCACGGACCGCCTTGAACAGCCCGATCAGCCCCTCCTGCACGAGGTCGTCGGAGTCACCGCCGGCCAGGAAGTAGGAGCTCGCCTTCAGCCGCACGAACCCTCGGTACCTGTCGACGATCCGATCCATCGCGGCGCCGTCGCCCTCGCGCGCTCGAAAGACGAGCGCTCGGTCCTCGATCTCGCCGGTCCCGACCGTCTCGGGTCGGCCGTTGAACCTCGCGTCGGCCGGTTGAGCCGCCCCCCCGCGTGGCATCCGCATCCTTTCTCTCAATCTCAGGCTTGACTCAAGCCTTTGACTGGCGTCGCGGGCATTCTGTCCGCTGATCGTCCAGACGTCAACCACGCGAATTGCGAGAAAACTCCGCCATCCACTGCGGTTCCTGCCTCGAGCTGGGCGAGAAGTCTCAGGTGGTACTTGAGACTTATCCCGGGTTTGGCGACAGGGAGTACAGGAGGATTCCGGTCGCGACCGACAGGTTGAGCGACCCCACGGAGCCCCTCATCGGGATGCTCACGAGCTGGTCGCACGAGCGGCGCACCTTCGGCCGCAGCCCCACCCCCTCGGCCCCGACCACCAGCGCCGCATCGCTCGGAATCGCGAGCTCCCGGTAGTCGACCCCCGCCTCGGCATCCGCCCCGACGACGGTCCGGCCACCGGACCGCAGCTCGGACAGCGCCCCGGTGACGCTCTCGGCGCGTACGACGATCAGATGCTCGACCGCACCGGCCGACGCCTTGCAGACGACCGGGGTGACGGCCGGGCCACCACGAGCCGGGATCACGAGGCCGCCGCCGCCCGCAGCGTCGACGACGCGGGCGACCGCCCCGATGTTCCGGGGGTCGTGCGCCCCGTCGAGGCACACGACCGGGCCGGAAGCGGCGACGACATCCCGCAGGGTGCCGTAGGCGAACGGTTGCGCGCGCGCGACGATCCCCTGGTGGTCGGGGCTGCCCGCCAGACGGGAGAGCTGGTCGCGGGTGGACGGCGTCGCGGTGACCTGCGCCGCCACGAGCCAATCCTCGCCGGCGACACCATCGAGCGCGTGCACCTCGACGACCGTGCGTCGCCCGGCGCGCAGGAGCTCGCGCACGGGGTTTCGGCCGTACACCACCTCGGTCTCGGGCCCGTCGTCTGCGCGCCTGCGCCGACCCATGGCGGCGGCTAGCGCTCGATGCGCTGCATGTGCGGCCCGTCCGGCGTGTCGACGAGCTCGAACCCGAGCGCGGCCACCTGATCGCGAAGCTCGTCGGCGAGCGCGAAGTCCTTCGCCCGGCGCGCGGCCTCGCGGCGCTCGACCAGGTCGCGAACCTCCGCCGGCACGTCGTTGCCGTCGCCGGCCCTTTCGGCGAGCCCGGCCAGACCCAGGACGTCGAGCAGCGAGTACAGCTGCGCACGAGTCTCCTCGAGCTGGCGCCCGCCGACCTCCCGCCGATCGAGGCTGGAGTTGATCGCCGAGACCAGGTCGAACACGGCCGCGAAGGCGCCCGGGGTGCCGAAGTCGTCGGAGAGCGCATCGAAGACACGCTCTCGCGCCGCCACGGTGGCCTTGGCCAGCTCGGTGTCGCGGCCGTCGCGATCGGGTCCGCTCGCGCGGTCGATCGCGCGAACGGCGTTGGAGATCCGGGCACACGCGGCCTCGGCATCCCCCATCCGATCCTCGGAGAACGGAAGCGGGGATCGGTAGTGACTGGTCAGGAAGAACGCGACCACGACCTCGGCCGGCCACCGGTCGAGCACGTCGGCGAGCGGGGCGATGTTGCCGAGGCTCTTGCTCATCTTGTCGCCCGAGAGCTCGAGCATCGCGTTGTGCATCCAGATCTTGGCCATCCGCGTGCAGCCGGCGGCCTGGGTCTGGGCGATCTCGTTCTCGTGGTGCGGAAACATCAGGTCGATACCTCCGCCGTGAACGGCGAAGCCACAGCCCAGCTCGCCCTCGGCCATCGCCGAGCACTCGATGTGCCAGCCGGGCCGCCCCGGCCCCCAGGGCGACGACCAGCTGGTGTCCTCGTCGGGCTTGTTCGCTTTCCAGAGGGCGAAGTCGAGCGGGCTGCGCTTGCGACCGGCGTCGGCGGACGGATCCATCTGGTCCGTCCGCTGCCCGCTGAGCGCACCATAGGACGGGTAGTCGGCGACCGAGAAGTAGACGTCGCCGTCGCTCTCGTAGGCCTTGCCGGACTCGACCAACTCCGCGATGAGGGCCACGATCCGATCGATGCTGCCGGTGACCGTCGGCTCCACGTCGGGTCGCCCGAGCCCGAGACGATCGGTGTCCTCGACATAGCGTCGGCTCATCTGCGCGGCGAGCTGCTCGCTCGACACCCCGGCCGCCCGCGCCGCGTCGTAGATCTTGTCGTTGACGTCCGTGAGGTTGATGACGAGCCGAACGCGGACGCCGGCCATCCGCTCGAGAAAGCGCTTCAGCACCATGAACACGACGAACGGCCGAGCGTTTCCGATGTGGATCGGGGCATAGACGGTCGGCCCGCACGCGTAGATCCCGACCTCACCCGACTCGTCGGCCTCGAGCGGCTCGAGCTGTCGCGTCAGCGTGGAGTAGAGCCTGACCTGGGACTCGCTCACGCGGTCTCCACGAGGGCGACCGCCTGGCACGCGATCCCCTCGCCCCGGCCGGGGAAGCCCATCCGCTCGGTCGTGGTCGCCGCGACGGTGACCGGAGCGGTCACGATTCGCGACATGGCCCGCTGCATGTCGTCCCGGTGCGGTCCGATCCGGGGGGCCTCGCAGACGACGACCGCGTGCACGTTCACCGGAGACGCCCCCGCCCGACCGACCTCGACGGTCGTCAGCTCGAGCAGACGGGCGCCCGAGACCCCGGCCCACTCGGGATCACCGGGCGGAAAGTGCGCACCGATGTCCGCCAAGCCGGCAGCCGACAGCAGCGCGTCGCAGATCGCGTGCGCGACCACGTCTCCGTCAGAGTGCCCGATGAGCCCCTGCGGATGGTCGACGGGGACGGTCCCGAGCATCAGCGGGCCCTCGCCGCCGAAGCGGTGGGCGTCGACACCGAGCCCGACCCGGACGCTCATGCCGGCGCTCCGACGCCGATCTCGACCTGGACCGGCTCACGGGCCTCGTAGCGGGTCAGCGTCTCGTAGCCGGCACCGCGCAGCACGGCGACCGTGGTCGGGTAGTCGCGGCCGACGTCCTCGGGGGAGTGCGCGTCGGAGGCGAGCGTGACCGGCACGCCCGCGGCGCGGAAGCGCGCGAGGAGGTCGGGGTCGGGGTATGTCGTGCGCGGTCGCTTCCTGAGACCCGCCGAGCTGCACTCGATCGCGACACCCGAGTCGGCGATCACGTCGACGGTCTCGTCGAGCAGCGACTCGAGCTCGTTCGGCAGCTCGTGCCCGAACACCTTGGGCAGATCCGGGTGCGCCAGGACGTCGAAGAGGCCGGACCGCGCGGCGTTGGCGAGCTCGGCCAGGTAGCTCCGCCAGACGTCCGCGGCCGGCCTCGTCTCCCAGGCCGGATAGTCCGGATGGTCGACGGCGAGATCGGCCAGCCAGTGGACCGATCCGAGCACGAGGTCGAACGGGCGGCGCTCGATGAAGCGCCGGATGTCGGAGACCCGCTCGGGGAGCCAGTCCATCTCGATTCCGAGCAGGACGGGAAGCCCGGCCGCCTTCGCCTCTCCGATCGCGGCCGCGTAGGCATCGACGTCCTCGGTCGCCTCGGCCTGCCACCACGGGTTCGGGTGCCAGGAGCGGGCCTCGGCGAAGCGGTGGACGTGCTCCGTGATCGCGATCTCGCCGACGCCTCGGGCACGACCGCGCTCGACGTATCGGGAGATCCACGCGGTGCTGAGCCAGCCGCCGACCTCATCCCACGCGTGGGCCGCACGCGCGCGCTCGTCGACCCCGTCGGGGGTGAGGTGCATGTGGTAATCGGTCAGCATCGGCGGGCAGACTACTCGCGTTCGGCCAGCAGGCGGTCCGCGATCTCGAGGTCGATCGGCGTCGTCACCTTCATGTTCGTCGGCTGTGAGGGAACGACCCGGACGCGGATGCCGATCGCCTCCAGCAGCGACGCGCAATCTGTCGCCGCGTCGAGCCGGCCCTCGTCCTCGGCGCGTGCGATCGCGGCCGCGAGCGTGTCCCGCACGAAGCCCTGTGGCGTCTGCGCCAGCCAGTGCGCCGACCGGTCGAGCGTCTCGGCGACCACGAGATCGTCACCGGCCCGCTTCAGCGTGTCGGTCAGGGGGGTCGCCGCGAGCGCCCCCTCGGACTCGCCGAGCGCCTCGACGACACGACGAATCAGGTCTTGCGAGAGGAGCGGGCGGGCGGTGTCGTGGACCAGGACGGCGTCGACGTCGTCTCCGACGGCCGCCAGGCCCAAGGCGACCGACCGTGCGCGACTCGCGCCGCCTTCGACCACACGATCGACGGGGATGTCGGCGCCGAGCGCCATCTCGATGGTCCGGACCTGCCCGGGCGGGGCGGTGACGACGACGCGATCGACGGCCGGGGCGTCGGCGAGCTCGGCGAGGCTCCACGCCAGGAGCGGCCGGCCCCGAAGCGGGATCAGCGCCTTCGGCAGCCCGGCGCCCATCCGCACGCCGGCACCCGCCGCCAGCGCGATCGCCGCGACCCTCACGGACGTGCCCTGGTGCCCCCGCTCCGGACCCGGCGCGACGCGGTTACTTGGACCGCTCCTGCGCTTCGCGGATCTCGGGCGTCGGGCCCTTGGTGGTCTCCTCGCCGTCCTCGTCGTGACCTTCGGCCCTGCGGATCAGCGGCGTCGGCCCCGAGGTCAGATCGTCCTCGTGCTTGCGGTCCTCTTCGCGCTGCTTGTCGTCCATCGAATCCTCCGAACGGCACCGTCGGGTCAGAGGGTACTCCGAGCGGGCGCATGCCTGCGACGATTCGCCGATGGATCCGCCGAGCCTGCGCATCGGAACGTCCGGGTTCTCCTACCCGGAGTGGAAGCCGGCCTTCTATCCGAAGGGCCTCCCCCAGCGCTCGTTCCTCGAGTACTACGCGGGCGTGCTGCCGACCGTCGAGATCAACGCGACCTTCTACCGGCTCCAGGCCGAGAAGACGTTCCGCGGCTGGCTCGGCGCGGTCCCGGACGAGTTTCGCTTCGTCGTGAAGGCGCATCGCGGGCTGACGCACACGCGCGCGCTGCCGGGTCCCCAGCACGTCGGGACCGGGGGGTTGCTCGACGGCTTCCTCGACTCGCTCGCGCCGCTCGCGGGCCGCATCGGCGCGATGCTGGTGCAGCTTCCCCCCACGCGTGAGCAAGACGAGCCGGCCCTCGACGGGCTGCTCGCGGCGCTCGGTGGGTCCGGCGTGCCGCTCGCCGTGGAGCTGCGCCACGAGTCCTGGCTGCACCCGCAGATCGCCGACCGCATCGCCGGCGGCGGCGCCACCCTCTGCCTCGCCGACGTCACCGGCGAGGTCCCGGAGCGCCTGCCGCCGGGGCCGATCGCATACGTCCGGCTACGGGCCGATCGCTACACGCAGGAGCAGCGTGCGGGCTGGCTCGAGCTGCTCCGCCGTGAGGCGGACTCCCGGCCCGTGTTCGCGTTCGCCAAACACGAGGGCACCCCCGCCGACGACCCGTTCTCCGGGATCGGTCTGGCGCGCTGGTTCGTCTCCGCTCAGCGCTGAGCGCTCAGCGAGGCGCGCCCCGGAACGGCTCGCCGACCTCGACCATCCGCGTGAAGATCATCTTGCCCGAGGGGCTCTGCAGCACGCTCGTGACCTCGACGTCGACCTCGTCGCCGAGCGCCTGGCGGCCACCCTCGACGATGATCATCGTGCCGTCGTCCAGGTAGCCGACGCCCTGGTCGAACTCCTTGCCCTCGCGGATGATCTTCACGCGCAGCGGCTCCCCGGGCAGGACCGCCGGCTTCAGGGCGTTGGCGAGGTCGTTGACGTTGAGAACCTCGATCTCCTGGATGCGGGCGACCTTGTTGAGGTTGAAGTCCGTCGTCACGATCGCCGCGCCCATGTCGCGCGCCATCCGGACAAGGCTGGCGTCGACGTCGTCGTCGGGATCGCCCTTCCAGTCCTTCACGGAGAAGCCGCCGTTCGAGGCCGACCGCAGCTCCTCCACGAGCTCGAGCCCGCGGCGCCCGCGAGCGCGCTTGCTCCCGTCGGCCGAGTCGGCGATGCGCTGCAGCTCCGCCAGCACGAACTCCGGGACCACGAGCGAGCCCCCGATGAAACCCGTCTTCACGACGTCGATCACCCGCCCGTCGATGATCGCGCTCGTGTCGAGGATCCGGACCTCCTGCGGCTCCGAGCTCGAGCGGGAGCGGATCCCGATCAACCGCAGGATGTCGACGTGCCGGCGCGCGGCGATGCGGCTGAAGATGTACGCCACCACCAGGACGACGGGAAGTAGCAGGTACGGGCCGATGATCGGCAGCTGGGCAACCGCGACCCCCGCCAGCGCGGCCGCGACCAGCCCTACCACGAGCCCGATCGCGCCGACGGTCAGCTGGGATGCGCTGTAGCGGTCCGTGAGGTGGTCGATGGCACGCAGACGCCCGTGGAACAGCCGCGCGAGCAGGCTGCCGATCACGACGCCGATCAGCGCGCCCACCACGACCATCGCCGCCCAGGCGACGTATCGCCACGGGGACTCGATCCAGTCGTCGAGCGGAAGCGACGCCCCGAGCTGGAACGCGCCGAGCCCTCCGAGAAGGCCCAGGACGACTCGCCAGACCCACACCATCAGGGGGTCCTTCGAGGATCTCTGGGTCGCACCAGCGCGACGAGGCCCCAATTGACCCCGCCACCCGACGCGCAAAGCTGTGTGGGGGCCCGTGACACCAGGCTCGTCCTCCGCCCGCGGGCGCTGCCGAGGCGCGGTTGTGGCCTCGGTCGCCTCAGGTTACTACCGTCGACCGACACCGACTCCCGGAGCCGGTCGCAAACACGGCTCCACGTGATCTCGGTCGCTCCGCCGGTCCGGCCGGCTGTGGCGGCGCCGAGCCGCGGCTAGTCGACCAGCGCCTCGTCGAGGTCCTCGCCCGCGGAGCCACCTGACCCGCCGTCGCTCCGCTCCGTGCCGATCTCCTCCAGGAGCCCCTCGAGGAACTCCATGGCGTCGTCCTCGGACATGTCGCGGGCGTACATCAGCTCGCTGGCGAGGATCTTCTTCGCGCGGGCGAACATCTGCTTCTCGCCGGTCGACAAGCCCTTGTCGAGGTCGCGGATCGAGAGGTTTCGAACGACCTCCGCGAGCTCGAAGATGTCGCCGGTCTTGATCTTGTCGCGGTTGTGCTTGAACCGGCGGTTCCAGTTCTTGGGCATCTGGGTCCCGTCGTCCTTCAGGACGGCGAGCACCGCGTCGACGGCCTTCTCGTCGATCACGCTCCGCAGGCCGGCCGCCTCGGCGTTCTCGGTCGGAACCATCACGGTCATCTCGTTGTAGAGGATCTGGATCGTGAGGTACTCCCGGCTCTGGCCGAGCACGTCCTTCATCTCCTTGCGGATGACCTTCCCGGCACCGTGGTGCGGGTACACGACCTTGTCTCCGACCTCGAACAAGCCGTCACTCCCTGTTGTGGTTTGCAGATTGGGCGAACGCGGTCTCGAGCGCGTCCTCGATGGTCGAGACCCCGTGCAGCCGGGCAGCGGGCGTCGCGCCCTCGGACCGCCGCGCGGACGACGCGCGCGGACCGACCGCCTGCCCCACACCCGCGCTCGCGACCGCCGAGAGACGGCGCGAGGCATTGGCGACCGGCCTCACCGCCCCCGTCAGGCCGAGCTCTCCGAACGCCGCGACCGGGCCCGAGAGCGGAACACCGCGATGGGCGCTCGCGATCGCCAGCGCAACGGCCAGATCGGCCGCCGGGTCGGCGAGCTTGGCGCCCCCTGAGGCACTCACGAAGACGTCGTGGTCACCGAGCGCCAACCCCGCGTGGCGGCTCAGCACGGCCACGACCTGCGCCAGACGGGACCTGTCGATCCCGACGGCGACACGTCGCGGCGGCACGATCCCCGTGCGGGCCACGAGCGCCTCGACCTCGATCACGCGGACCCGACTTCCGAGCACCGCCGGAAACGCGCACGCCCCCGGCCGATCGAGGCTCTCCGAGGCCACCGCCGCAAGGGTTGCCTCCGACGCCGGCTGCAGCCCGTCGACGCGCATCTCGAAGACACCCGCCTCGTCGGTCGTGCCGAAGCGGTTCTTCGAGCAGCGCAGGATCCGCTCGGCCCGGACGTCGTCGCCCTCGAACCAGAGCACCGCGTCGACCAGGTGCTCCAGCGCCCGCGGGCCGGCGATCGCTCCGTCCTTCGTGATCTGGCCGACGAGGATCAGCGCGCAGCCGGTGGCCTTGGCCGCTCGAACGAGCTCGGCCGCCGCATGGCGGACCTGGCCGACCGCGCCCGCGCCGCCATCGATCTGGTCCGAGACGAGCGTCTGCACGGAGTCGACGACACACGCCACCGGCCGGTGCAGCGTGATCGCGGCGATCGCGCCCTCGAGCCGCGGCTCGGGAATCACCTCGACGGCACTGGCATCGCACTCGAGTCGCGCCGCGCGAGCGCGAACCTGAGCGACGGTCTCCTCACCGCTCACGAGCATCGCCCGCCCGGTGCTCGCCACCCCCGCCAGCGCCTGGAGCGCGAGGGTGCTCTTGCCGACGCCGGGCTCGCCCCCGAGCAGGACCACGCCCCCCTCGACCAGACCGCCGCCGAGCACTCGGTCGAGCTCGACGACCCCGGTCGGCACCCGACCCGGATCGGGGTCCTGGGAGTGACCGATCGGCTCCGGGTCACCCGCCGCCGAGATCGCGACGACCGGGGTGTCGGCAGCGGCCTCGAGCTTGTCCCATTCCCCGCACGCGGGGCACTTGCCGACCCAACGAGTCGTGCGGTGCCCGCAGGCACCGCACGCGTACTCGCGCCGCGCCCGTGCCCTGCTGGTCATCGAGTTGAGGAGCCGGCGAGCGCCCGGCCCCTCACGCCTCGCTCTCGTCGTTCGCCTCGGGCTCCGGCGAGCCAGCGACCGCACCCACCGCCTCGGCCTCCTCCTCCGGCTGCTCCGCCGCGGGAGCGGGCGTGATGTCGAGTCGCATCTCGTCGCCGTCGCGGTCGACGACGATCGTGATGCCCTCGGTCGGTCCGCCCGACAGGACCTGATCGGCCAGCGGGTCCTCGACCAGTCGCTGGATCGCCCGGCGCAGCGGCCGCGCGCCCATCGTCGGGTCGTAGCCCTCCTCGACGAGCAGGTCCTTCGCCTCGTTGGTGAGCTGCACGGCGACGCCGTGCTCGGCCATCTGGTTCTTCAGCCGGACCAGGAGCAGATCGACGATCTGCGTGATCTCCTCCTTCGTCAGCTTGTGGAAGACGATCACCTCGTCGATCCGGTTGAGCAGCTCGGGTCGGAACACCCGCTTCAGCTCGCCCATGATCCGCGACTTCATGTCGTCGTACGACAGCCCGGTCTCGTCGGTCACCGAGAACCCGAGCGGCGTGTTGCGCGAGATCGTCGATGCGCCGATGTTCGAGGTCATGATCAGGATCGCGTTGCGGAAGTCGACCGAGCGGCCCTGGGCGTCCGTCAGCCGTCCGTCCTCCAGGATCTGGAGGAGGATGTTGAACACCTCGGGGTGCGCCTTCTCGATCTCGTCGAGCAGCACGACCGAGTACGGCTTGCGCCTGACCTGCTCGGTCAGCTGGCCACCCTCGTCGTAGCCGATGTAGCCCGGCGGGGAGCCGACGAGCCGAGACACGGCGTGCTTCTCCATGTACTCGGACATGTCGACCTGGATCAGCGACTGCTCGTCGCCGAACAGGAACTCCGCCAGCGTCCGAGCGAGCTCGGTCTTCCCGACACCCGACGGGCCCAGGAAGATGAACGAGCCGGCCGGGCGCTTCGGGTCCTTGATGCCCGCCCGCGCACGCCTGATCGCGCGGGAGACCGCCTTGATGGCCTGCTCCTGCCCGATCACTCGCTTGTGGAGCTCCTCCTCCATGCGCAGGAGCTTCTGCGTCTCGGCCTCGGTGAGCTTGAAGACGGGGATTCCGGTCCACATCGAGACGATGTCGGCGATCTCCTCCTCGCCGATCGAGGCCCGGCTGCTCTCCTCGTCGTTCTTCCACTCCTCCTCGAGCTCGCGCTTCTTGTTCGTGAGGCGCCGCTCCTTGTCGCGCAGGTTCGCGGCCTTCTCGAACTCCTGCGCCTCGATCGCGGCTTCCTTCTCCTTGCGGACGCCCTCGATCTCCTCCTCGAGCTCGCGGTAGGTCGGGGGCGCGGTCATGGTCTTGATCCGCATCCGCGACGCCGCCTCGTCGATGAGGTCGATCGCCTTGTCGGGCAGGAACCGGTCCGAGATGTAGCGGTCCGCGAGGTTGGCCGCGGCGCCGAGCGCCTCGTCGGTGATGGTGATCCGGTGGTGCGACTCGTACCGGTCGCGGAGCCCGCGCAGGATCTGCTCGGTCTCCTCCTGGCTCGGCTCGTCGACGCGGATCTGCTGGAACCGGCGCTCGAGCGCCGAGTCGCGCTCGAGGTACTTGCGGTACTCGTCGAGCGTGGTCGCGCCGACGGTCTGGAGCTCGCCGCGCGCGAGGGCCGGCTTCAGGATGGAGGCGGCGTCGATCGCGCCCTCGGCGGCGCCCGCTCCGACGAGATTGTGGAGCTCGTCGATGAACAGGATGATGTCGCCCCGCTGGCCGATCTCCTTCATCACCTTCTTCAGCCGCTCCTCGAACTCGCCGCGGTACTTCGACCCAGCGACGAGCGCAGCGAGATCGAGCGTGTAGATCTGCTTGCTCCGCAGGATGTCGGGCACCTGACCAGAGCTGATCCGCTGGGCCAGGCCCTCGATCACCGCGGTCTTGCCCACGCCCGGCTCACCGACCAGGACCGGGTTGTTCTTGGTCCGGCGGGAGAGGATCTGCATGACCCGCTCGATCTCGTTCTGGCGACCCACGACGGGGTCGAGCTTGCCGTCGGCGGCGAGCTTGGTGAGGTTGCGTCCGAACTGGTCGAGCAGCTTGCTCGACTTCTTCTCGCCCTGCTGACCCGAGCCTCCGCTCTGGCCCTGCTGGCGCCGGCCACCCGGCCCGGACAGCATCCGGATGATCTCGTTGCGGATCTTCTCCGAGTCGGCGTCGAAGTCGGCCAGGATCCGGGCCGCGACGCCCTCGTTCTCGCGCACGAGGCCGAGCAGGATGTGCTCGGTGCCGATGTAGTTGTGTCCGAGCGAGAGCGCCTCGCGCAGCGCGAGCTCGAGCACCTTCTTTGCGCGCGGGGTGAACGGGATCTGCCCCGAGGTCACCTCTTCGCCGGAGCCGACGATCCGGATGACCTGGGCCCGAACCTCCTCGACCGTGATGTCGAGACTCTCGAGCACCCGAGCTGCCAGACCCTCCTCCTCGCGCAGCAGGCCGAGCAGGATGTGCTCGGTGCCGATGTAGTTGTGCTTGAGGGTTCGCGCCTCTTCCTGAGCGAGGACGACGACCTGACGGGCGCGCTCAGTGAACCGTTCGAACATCGGGGGAGTCCCCTCCTTCTCGGCTCGACTCGGCGGGCGCCGGATCGAACTCCAGGGCTACGAAGCGTCGTGTGCTCGGTGGTCTGAAAAACCCCATCGTGACGGGCATCTCACGCTGCTTGGATGGCGCGCAAACCCGGTGATGAGGACTGGAAAGTCTAGCAGAGCTACACCGGCGACCCCTACCACCTGACACCCCGAACGGCCAGTCCGAGTGGGGGGTCTCATCGGGGCGTTGGAACCGACCATCCGCAACCCAGGATGGCAGCCGCGACGGACAGTGCGAGCCGATCGGCGGCGCCGGACGAGGGCCCGGCCGGCCGCGGGCCTATTGCCTGACCCGGCGGTCCTGGTCGGGGTAGGCGAGCAAGCCCATCTGGCGGGCGCGCTTGACCGCTCGCGCCATCTGGGACTGCTGCTTGCGAGAGAGTCCCGTGATCCGCCGCGCGCGGATCTTGCCCCGGTCGCTCACGAACCGCCGGAGCGACGGGAAGTTCTTCCAGTCGATCTCCTCGACGGTCAGCTGCGGACGCCGCTTGCGCTGCGCCGGCTGTCCCTGCTTCTTCTTCTTCTTGGACCGCTGTCTGGAGCGGGGCTTTGCCATGCTCGTGCTCTCTTCGATCTCGTGACCGACGCGGGAGGGTAGCGCATCACGCCGGGCTCGGCATCCCGCCGGTCATCCGAGCCCGTGTCCGGCCGGCGTCAGGGCTCGACTGGCCCCGTCCGCACCGCCGGAAAGAGCACGACCTCGCGAATCGACTCACGCTCGGCCAGGATCATCACGAGGCGGTCGATTCCCACGCCGAGCCCACCGGTCGGCGGCATGCCGTGCTCGAGCGCGATCAGGAAGTCCTCGTCCTCGGGCTGGGCCTCCTCGTCGCCGGCCGCGCGAGCGGCCGCGAGCTCGGCCATGCGCGCCCGCTGGTCGTCGGGGTCGTTCAGCTCCGTGAACGCGTTCGCGATCTCCATGCCCGCGGCGTACGCCTCGAAGCGCTCGACGAGCGTGGGGTCGGACGGCGTTCGCTTCGCGAAGGGACTGAGCTCGACGGGGTAGTCGACGAGGAACGTCGGCTGGACGAGCGTCGGCTCCAGCCCCTGCGACAGCAGGTCGTCGACCAGATGCGCCCAGTCCGCCTCCTCGGAGGCGCTGAACCCGTGCAACCGCATCTGCTCGGCGAGACCGTCGCGGGTCCGGGCCTCCCCGATGTCGACGCCCGTCGCGTCGAGGAGGGCCTGGCGGAGCGGCACCCGCCGCCACGGTGGGGAGAAGTCGATCTCGACGCCGTCGCGACCGACCACGGGCGAGCCGGTGGCGGCCGTCGCGGCCTCGGCCACCATCTCCTCGAGCATCCGCATGACGTCCTCGTAGTCCGCGTAGGCCTCGTAGGTCTCGAGCGCCGTGAACTCGGGGTTGTGCTTGGTGCTCACGCCCTCGTTGCGGAACACGCGGCCCAACTCGAACACCTTGTCGAGGCCGCCGACGATGCAGCGCTTCAAGTAGAGCTCGGGAGCGATCCGCAGGAAGAGGTCACGCGAGATCGCGTTGTGGTGGGTCACGAACGGCCGGGCGGCCGCCCCCCCGTAGATCGGCTGCAGCACGGGCGTCTCGACCTCGACGAACCCGCGCCCCTCGAGGAACCGCCTGATCGCGACGATCGCCCTCGACCTCAGGACGAAGGTCGCGCGCTGGTCCTCGTCGGACATGAGGTCCAGGTAGCGCTGGCGGTAGCGCGTCTCGGGGTCGCGGAGTCCCGCGTGCTTGTCGGGCGGTGGCCGCAGCGACTTGGCGAGGATCTGCCAGCCCTCGACCATGAGGCTGAGTTCACCCCGCTTGGTCCGCGCGAGCTGCCCCCACGCCCCGAGGATGTCGCCGAGATCGAGGCCGGTCAGGCCGGCCAGCGACTCGTCCCCGATGTCGTCGGCGCGAGCCCAGAGCTGGATCTGGCCCGTGCCGTCGCGCAGGTCGAGAAACGCCATCTTGCCCTGCCCGCGACGGGCGGCCAGCCGCCCGGCGATCCGCACGACGCCCGGGCGGGTCTCGCCGGGCTGGAGCGGCTCGGCGAGATCGCGGACGGTCGCGATCTCCTCGCGCTCGGCGAACCGTGCCGGGAAGGGGTCGATACCAGCCGCGCGCATCGACTCGGCCTTGGCGCGCCGCTCCGCGATCAGCGCCTCGAGCCCACCTGCGTCCTGCGGAGGATCAGCCGTGGTCGTCGGCCTTGATCGAGACGATCTGGTACTCCAGCGCCCCGCGGGGTGCCGGGATCGTCACCTTCTCGCCCTTCTTGCGACCCAGCACGGCCTTGCCCACCGGGCTCTCGTTCGAGAGTCGCCCGTTGCGCGGGTCGGCCTCGGCCGAGCCGACGATCGAGTACTCGACGGTCTCCTTGTCGGCGGTGTTGCGGAGCTTCACCTTGTTGCCGATCGAGACCGTCTCGGTCGACACGTGCTCGGTGTCGACGACCCGGGCGTTCCGGAGCTTCTGCTCGAGCGTCTGGATCCTCGCCTCGAGCTGCGCCTGCTCGTTCTTGGCGTCGTCGTACTCGGAGTTCTCGCTGATGTCCCCGAACTCGCGCGCCTCCTTGATCCGCTCGGCCACCTCACGTCGCTTCTCGCCGGAGAGATACTCGATCTCCTCCTTGAGCTTGTGGTAGCCGTCTTCGGTGAGGATGACTTCGCGGTCCAATTTTGCTCCGTTCTCTCCGGGGGCATCCCCGGCTCGCTGCGCAGCCGTGCGGCCGCGCATCCTCCGCCGCCGAGCTACGCTGCGAGTGGTCGAGCGGCGATTCGGTGCAGAATCGCCCCTGCGTCGTGCCGCGTCTCGGCCGTGACGAGCGCCTCCAGCGTCGGCCCGCCAACGTCGTGGTCGGCAAGGTACCAGGGGTAGAACTTGCGGAGGTAGACCGAGGCGGTCCGCTCTCCGAGCAATTCGGCGATGTCGTCGCCAAATGCTTCGAGCTCCTCGACGACCTCGGGGAGGTCGTGCACCGCCGGCGGTCGGCCAGCGACGATGTCGGCAAACGCCCAGGGGTTGCCGAGGCAGCCACGCGCCAGCGCCACTGCCGCACAGCCGGTCCGGTCGACGACGGCCACAGCACTGCGAGCGTCGACGACGTCGCCGCTGGCGATGACGGGCACCTCCACCGCCTCGACGACCTCGGCGGTCACCGAGTGATCGGCCGTCCCCGAGTACTCGTCCTTGGCCGCGCGCGGGTGCAGGAACACCGCGGCCGCCCCCGCGTCGACGAGCGCGCGGGCGACCTCGGCCGGTCGCGCGCGGTCGGGCGTCGTCCCCCGGCGCATCTTCACGGTCACGGGGATCTCGACGGCCTTGGCCATCGCCGAGACGATCGCCGCGCCGGTGGCCGGATCGTCGAGCAGGGCGGCGCCCGCGCCGGTCTTGCAGACCTTCCTCACCGGGCAGCCCATGTTGACGTCGACCGCGACCGCTCCGGCCTCTGCGGCGATCACCGCCGCCTCGGCCATCACCTCGGGCTCCACGCCCAAGAGCTGGACCGCGGCCGGCTGCTCGTCGGCCCCGATCTCGACCATCGCCCGGGTCCGGGCGTTCCCGTGCACAAGCGCGCGGCTGGAGATCATCTCGGACACGACGAGGCCGGCGCCGTGCCGGCGGGACTGGCGACGAAAGGCGGCGTTCGCGATGCCCGCGAGCGGCGCCTGGACGACCCGGTTCTCGATCGCGACGTCCCCGATGCGAAACGGCGCCGCCAGCGGCCACCCGTCCGGACGGGGGTCCGGAGCGCGAGCCGCGCGGCGGGCTGCCGCGATGCTCCGCATCCGCTTCTTCACGAGGTCACCCCCGCCGCGGTGCTGAAGCCGTGGACGAGCCGAAGGCCGTCCAGCGTCAGCTTCGGCTCGTGGACGTCGATCTCGTCCGAGAACTTGTGCACGAGGGCCGCCAGCCCGCCCGTGGCGACGACCACCGCGTCCTGGCCGAGCTCGTCCTCGATCATCCGGACCATCCCGTCGACCATCGCGACGGTTCCGTAGACCGCGCCCGAGCGCATGCTGTCGATCGTCGACTTGCCGATCGCTCTCCCGGGTGGGGTCAGATCGACCTTGATGAGCCGATCGGCCCGAGCAGTCAGCGCGGCGAGTGACGTCTCGACCCCGGGCGCGATCGCCCCGCCGAGGTACTCGCCGCCCTCGGAGACGGCGTCGAACGTCGTCGCCGTGCCGAAGTCGACGATGATGCACGGGCCCCCGAAGCGGTCGTACGCCGCGACGGCATTCGCCAGCCGATCGGCTCCCAGCTCGTGGGGGTGGTCGATCGCGAGCCGGATGCCGGTGCGCACGCCCGGGCCCACCACGACGGGCTCGTGGTCGAGGTACTTCTGGGCGAGCTTGCGATAGCCATCCGTGAGGTTCGGGACGACCGACGCCACGACCATCGCGCTCAGCGCATCGAGACCGCCGCCCCGGAGGCGCAGGATCTGGTCGTGATGCGCCGCGAGCTCGTCCGCGGTGGCGCCTCGCTCCGTCGAGATGCGCCACTCGTGGAGGAGCTCGTCTCCCTGGAAGACCCCCGCGAGGGTCTGCGTGTTGCCCACGTCGACCGCCAACAGCATCTGCTCACCCCCGCCCCGGCTGACGCCGCTACTCGGCGTCAGGCTCGGGTCCGGACTTCAGGATCTCGACCGTGACGTCCTGCGTCGTGTGCACTTCCACCCGCGGGATGATCCGCGTGGGTCGGTTGCGATCCCACACCCACACGTCCTCCATCGAGATGCGGAACAGCGGGTACGCCGGCTGGGGCGTGAACTCGCGCTCGAACTTGTTGCACAGGTAGGTCGCCTCCTGCGTGAGCACGCAATACCGAAAGAGCGGGAACACGTCCGCGTACTCGCGCTTGAGCCGCAGCTCGAGCTCGGCGTCGTATTCCTCCAGCTCATCGGTGTGGGACACGCAGAACGCTCCGGGCGCAGGGGGCCCCTGAGTCTAGTCCACTTCGTCCGTCAACCCCCCGAGCCTGCGAGCGGGCTGGGCTTCCGGATCGATCGCGGCCAGGGCGTCGGCGACCGGCGTGGCGTCGGGCCAGCGGGCATCGGGGTCGAGCTCGAGCAGCGGCAGGAGCGCGAACCTGCGCCGCGCGAGGCGTGGATGCGGGATCTCGAGCCGCTCGTCCGACCAAGAGCCGCCGCTCCACAGCAGCAGGTCGCAGTCGATCGGCCGCGGGCCGAACCGCACGCCCGCCGGATCGCGTCCGAGCGCGAGCTCGACCTGCTTGCAGGCATCCAGCGCCGCGGGGGGCCGCAGCGTCGACTCGACCCGCGCCACGGCGTTCAGGAACGGGGGCTGATCCTCGAGGTCCTGGGGCGCCGTCTCGTACACGTCGGAGACCGCCTCGACGCCGAGACCCCGCCGACTCAGCTCCTCGAGCGCGCGGGCCAGGGCCGCGCGGCGGTCGCCGAGGTTGGCGCCGAGGCCGATCCAGTACCGGTACGTCACGTCCGGTCGCGGACGAGCGTCACGGAGGTCGACGAGACCACGTGCGGGACCGGGACCGACGGCTTGCGGATCCACACCGTCACCCTCCGCACCCGGAAGTCGACCAGCACACGGTCGGCGATCTCGGAGGCGAGCCGCTCGAGCAGCGCTCTCGGTGGTCCCTCGATCACGTCCGCGATCGCGGACGTGATGCGCGCGTAGTCGAGCGTGTCCTCGACCGCGTCGCTCTCGGTGCCCCTGCACTCCGACAGCTCCGCGTCGACGTCGACCTCGAAGCGCTGCCCCAGCTCGCGCTCGGAGGGCAGCACCCCGTGACGCCCGAAGGCGACGAAGTCGTGGACGCAGACATGCACGTTGTCAGCCATGGCTCCGTCCAGCATCGCCGATCGCGCGCCATGTGCGAAGCGCGTCGACCGTCGCCGCAACGTCGTGCGCGCGGATCACGGACGCCCCCTCGGCGACGGCGGCGAGCGCGGCCGACAGCGAGCCGGCGAGGCGCTCGTCGACCGATCGCCCCAGGAGCTGGCCGAACATCCCCTTGCGCGAGACGCCGACGACGACGGGCCCGAGCCGCGCGAAGCGGCCCACCGCCGCGAGCAGCGCGAGGTTGTGCTCGAGGGTCTTGCCGAACCCGATCCCGGGGTCGACCAGGACGCGGTCGGGGCCGACCCCGGCCTCGAGCGCGGCGGTCCGACGGTCACCGAGGAACCGCTCGACCTCGCCGACCACGTCCGCGTAGCGGGGGTCGTCCTGCATGTCCGCCGGGGTCCCGCGCATGTGGGTCAAGCAGACCGCGGCGCCCCGTTCGGCGACGAGCGGGAGCAGGTCGGGGTCGGCGAGACCTGCGCGCACGTCGTTGACCAGCACCGCCCCGGCATCGAGCGCCGTTGACGCGACGCCCGCCGAGGAGGTGTCGATGCTGAACGGAACGGACCCACCGGCGAGCGCATCGAGCAAGGGCGCCAGCCGTCGGAGCTGCTCGTCCGCCGACACGTCTGGCGCGCCCGGGCGGGTGCTCTCGGCGCCCACGTCGACGACCGACGCGCCCTCGGCCATGAGCTCGTCGAGCCGGGACCGCGCCGATCCTGGATCGTGCTCGCCGCCGTCCGAGAACGAGTCGGGGGTCAGGTTCAGGATCCCCATCACGCACGGGGGATCGAGCCAGCTCAGTGGATCAGCGTTGATCGGCTGAGGCTAGCGAGCGGGCGATGCTCGGCGGGCCGACAACCGGGCACATCGACGCGACGAGCTGCGCTCGTCAACGACAAGGAGCCGGAGCTCTGCGCCCTCCTTGCCCCAACTTCGGCCGGTCACTTCACCCTCGGGGCACCCCGAAGGTGAGCATCGAGGCTCTTGCCTCGATGCGACAGACCACGTGCCCCCAGGGCAAAGCGCTGCGGCCTGCGCGTCGGCGACCAGCTCCGAACACATCGACGCGACGAGCTGCGCTCGTCAACGACAAGGAGCCGGAGCTCTGCGCCCTCCTTGCCTATCCCCCGGGTGCGGGACGCGGTGCCGGCGGATACGGCAGCCGCTCCGGCGCTGGCGGCGGGGTCTCGGGCCGGGGGGCCGGCTCCGGCGTGGGTCGCGCCGCGTCGCGGGCCCGCCGATCGCGATCGGCGAAGACCTCCTCCTCCGGGACACCGGCCAGGAGCGCCTCGAACTCCTCGCGCTCGATTGTCTCCCGCCGGAGCAGGATCTGGCTGATGTCGTCCAGCTCCTGGCGGTGCTCGACGAGGATGTCGCGGGCGTTCTGGTGCGCCTCCTCGATGATGCGGCGGATCTCGAGGTCGATGGTGCGAGCGACGTCGTCGGAGTAGTCGGGCTCGGACGACATGTCCCGACCCAGGAACGGGGCACCCTGGTTGTGGCCGAGGACGCGCGGGCCGAGCTTCTCGCTCATCCCGAACCGCATCGTCATCTGCTTGGCCATCTGCGTGACCTTCTCGAGGTCGTTGGCCGCGCCCGTCGTGATCTCGCCGAACACGATCTCCTCGGCGGCGCGCCCACCGAGCGTCATGGCCATCGTGTCCTCGAGCTGGGCCTTGGTCGTGAGGACGGCGTCCTCGGCCGGCATCGAGATCGTGTAGCCGAGCGCCTGGCCGCGGCCGACCACGCTGATCTTGTGCACCGGGTCGGCGTTCGGCAGGAAGTTGCCGACGAGCGCGTGCCCCATCTCGTGGTACGCCGTCACGATGCGCTCGCGCTCCGACAGCAGGCGGCTCTTCTTCTCGGGGCCGGCGATCACGCGCATGATCCCCTCCTCGAGCTCCTCCTGGCCGATCTTGCGCTTGTTGCGCCGTGCGGCGAGAAGCGCGGCCTCGTTGACGAGGTTGGCCAGGTCGGCGCCCGTGAATCCCGGCGTCTGGCCGCCGAGCGCGTCGAGGTCGATCTCGTCCTCAATCGGCTTGCCCTCGGCGTGGACCCTCAGGATCCGCGCGCGGCCCTCGCGGTCCGGGCGATCGACCACGATCTGACGGTCGAACCGTCCGGGTCGAAGCAGCGCCGGGTCGAGGATGTCGGGCCGGTTGGTCGCGGCGATCAGGATGATGTTGTCCTTCGCCTCGAACCCGTCCATCTCGACGAGCAGCTGGTTCAGGGTCTGCTCGCGCTCGTCGTGGCCGCCGCCCAGCCCGGCGCCGCGGTGACGACCGACCGCGTCGATCTCGTCCATGAAGATGATGCAGGGGCTGTTCTGCTTGGCCTGCTCGAAGAGGTCGCGCACCCGGCTGGCACCGACGCCGACGAACATCTCGACGAAGTCGGAGCCGGAGATCGAGAAGAACGGTACGCCGGCCTCACCGGCGACCGCGCGGGCGAGCAGAGTCTTGCCGGTCCCCGGAGGACCGAACAGCAGGACCCCCTTGGGGATGCGCGCGCCGAGCGCCTGGAACTTGCGCGGATTCTCGAGGAACTCCTTGATCTCGTGGAGCTCCTCGACGGCTTCGTTGGCTCCGGCCACGTCCTTGAACGTGACCTTGGGCGCGTCGACCGACATTCGCTTCGCCTTGCTCTTGCCGAAGCTCATCACCTTGGTCCCGCCGCCCTGCATGCGGTTCATCAGGTAGATCCAGAAGATGATGAAGAGCAGGAACGGGGCGAGCGTGATCAGGAAGCTCCACCACGGCGTGCCGCCGCGCCCCTCGACCTTGATCGGGACGTTCGCGGCGGTGAGCTGCTCGGTCAGCTGCTCCGAGACGCCGTCCGGGATGCCGGTCGTGTACTTGTCGGCGCCCGCGGCCTCGGTGGTGGTGACGTCGGCCTCTTGCTCCTCGGTCTTGATCGTCACCTTCTCGACCTGGCCCTGCTCGATCTGGGTGACGAACTCGCTGTACGTCGGCGCCGGCTCCTCGTCGCCGTCGGAGCTGACGAGCCGCTGGGCGACGAACAC
This sequence comes from Thermoleophilia bacterium, assembly GCA_028285405.1. Taxonomy (GTDB): domain Bacteria; phylum Actinomycetota; class Thermoleophilia; order Miltoncostaeales; family Miltoncostaeaceae; genus JANQPH01. Next base: position 54,956 of record JANQPH010000037.1, on the reverse strand, counting down.
CAGCAGGATCACGATGAGGATCGGAAAGGCCGCGCTCTTGAAGAACCGGTTCATCGCACCCCGTGCGATCGACGCCGTACCGCAGGATCAGGGCGTCGTGCGCCGGGCTCCTGGTGGCGAGATGGCCAGTCGATCGAGAATAGCAGCGGCAAATGGGCGGTCTCAGGTATCCGGCAATGCGCCGACCGGCTCGCGTTTCGCTACTCGGATCCGTCGAGCTCGGCGATGTGGGGCAGGTTGCGAAAGCACTCGTCGTGATCGAGCCCATAGCCGACGACGAAGACGTCCGGGAGCTCGAAGCCCACATAGCTGACGTCGAGGGCCAGCCGCCGCCGACCGGGCTTGGCCAGCAGCGTGCAGATCGCCAGGCTGGCGGGCTCGCGGGCGGCGAGGCTCTTCATCAGGTAGCTCAGCGTGAGCCCGGAGTCGATCACGTCCTCGACGACCAGCACGTCCCGGCCGGCGAGCGGCATGTCGAGGTCCTTCAGGATCCGGACGACGCCCGAGGAGTGGGTGGTCGATCCGTAGGAGCTGACCGCCATGAAGTCGAGCTCGCACGGGACGTCGATCCGCCGGATGAGATCGGCCATGAACGGGACCGCGCCCTTCAGCACGCCGACGAGCAGGAGCCGACGGCCCGCGTAGTCCCGCGAGATCTCGGCGGCGAGCTCCGTGACGCGGGTCTGCAGCTGCTCCTCGGGGATCAGGATCTCGCCGGGCCGCGTGTCGTCCGGCCGGCTCACCTGCGGGCACGCTCGCCGGAGCGCTCGGGCCGCGCGCTGAGAACCCCGCCACGAACTCGCACATCGACCGGCCCGGGCAGCGTCATCCGGGAGCCCGTGACCAGGAGATCGCGTGCGCGCTCGACCGAGCGTCGCCCCCGTGCCTCTCCCGGTGCGCCGGCACGTTCCAGCAGCCGCCTGATGAGCAGCCGCTGAACGGCGGTGTGCTCCTCGAGCAGCGGGCCCACGGCCAGCCCCACCTCGGTCTCGCACCGCCGCCAGGCGTCGTCGACGAGCGGCTCGATCAGCTCTGCCTCGTCGCGAAGCAGCTCTGCCAGGTCAACCAGATGTGCCCGGGCGCCCGGATGCACCCGCTCGAGCGCCGGCAGCGCGTCCGCGCGGACGCGGACGCGGGCGAACCGCGGGTCCTCGTTGCTGGGGTCCTCGACGGGGTCGAGCCCACGCTCCCGGCACCAGCGCCGCGTCTCGGATGCCTCCAGGCACAGGATCGGGCGAGCGATGTCGCCGTCCCGAGCGGCCATGCCGAGCGCACCCGAGCGGCCGGTGCCGCGGGCGATTCGAAACAGCACGGTCTCGGCCTGATCGTCGGCGGTGTGGCCGGTCGCGATGCAGGTCGCACCGATGTCCCGGGCCGCCCGGCGTGCGGCCGTCCAGCGCGCGACGCGGGCGGCGTCCTGGACGCTCGCCCCCGGCTCGACCTCGACGCGCTCGACCCGACCGGCGATGCCGAGATCACGAGCGAGCCCCGCCGCGCGCTCCGCCTCGATCGCGCTCTCGTCTCGGAGGCCGTGGTCGACGACCAGCGCCCGCACCGAGCCGTCGTGGACACGGGTGAGCAGATCGAGCGCGCAGAGGGAGTCGGGCCCACCCGAGAGGAGCATCAGGACCGTCTCACCGGGCGCGACGACCGAATGGCGCCGCCAGTGGTCCCGCACCCGCAGCTCGAGCGACTCGAGCGCCCCCGTGTCGGCGACTGCCGGGCGAGTCGCCTCCCGAACCTCGGCCATCAGCCGAGCTGCTCGGCGAAGAGGTCGAGCTCCTCGCGCGTGATCTCGCCGAACCAGGTCGTCGCGATCCGGCCCTCGCCGTCGATCACGATGGTCACCGGGAGCCCGGTCACGCCGTAGTCGGCCGAGACCGACCCGTCCCCGTCCACGCCGAGCGGAAACTGGATGTCGCGGTCCTCGGCGAACTTGCGGCTGTCGCGCTCGGTGTCGTTGACGGCGATGCCCACGACCGCGACATCGGGGTTGTCGGCGGCGAAGTTCTGGAGGATCGGCATCTCCTTCTTGCACGGCGTGCACCAGGAGGCCCAGAAGTTGAGCACCACCGGCGTCCCGCTGAACTGCGACAGCGAGACGTCCCCGTCCGACAGGAGCGCCGGGACGCTGAAGTCCTCCGCGTCGGCGCGATCGGCCGGGTCGGAGGCCGAGACCTCGGCACCGCCCGTCATGCATGCCGCCAGCGCCGCCGCGAGCAATGGCACCGCGAAGATGGCCGCCAGCCGCCGCACTTCTTCGACGCTAGCAGGGGACACGGGCCGCTAGCGTGACGCAGGTGGGCGCGAGACAGCGCCCGCCGGCTCGATCGTCGAGCCGACCCCGTCCGGATCGGATCTCGCACACCTACTCGCCGATGGTCTCGACACGCCGCCTCTCTGAGCTCGACCGCCGCGCCGGACACATCGTCAGGCACACGGTCGCGGGACGTCCCGAAGCGCTCCGCGTCGCGCGCATCGGCTCGGCCGCGTTTGCGCCGACCTTCCGCCTGGCCGTCGCCGCGGCGATCGTCGGGCCGGCGACGCGTCGGGACGGGGTGCGCGCGCTCCTGTCGGCCGGCACCGCGGCCGGGCTGGCGCTGATCGCCCGGGACCAGATCGGACGCCCCCGCCCGGGCGAGCGGCGCGACGGCGGGTTCCCCAGCCGGCATGCCGCGGCCGGCGCGGCCATCGCGAGCGCCGCGTCGCGGGGTCCCCGCGGAGCGGGTACGGCCCTCTGGTGCGGGATGGCGTTCGGAAGCGCGTGTCGGGTCGCCACCGGCGAGCACGAGGTCGGCGACGTGCTCGCCGGCGCCGCCCTCGGCCTGCTCGTCGCGGCGGCGCTCGACGCGACGCTGCCGGCGGGCCGGTGAGCGGGGCCGTGCGCACGTGCGCACGTGCCAGCGACGGTGCTCCGAACGAAAGCTCAGCCTCGAGCTGACGCTTATGGTCAGCTAGGCGGCAGCTTGCAGATCGCCGCGTGGCTGGGCGACAGCCGTCGTGTCACGACCCGCCCGCTTCGCCTCGTAGAGCGCGCCGTCGGCGCGCGCCAGGAACGCCTCCCAGTCCTCGTCGCGCGCCGGGTCGTACTGGGCGACCCCCGCCGATGCGCTCACCGACGCCGCACCGTCGTCGGTCGCGACCGTGGACTGCCCGATCGCCTCCCGAATCCGGTCCGCGGCGTCGCGAGCCTCGGCGAGCGGCCCGGGCACCACGACGACGAACTCCTCGCCGCCGAATCTCGCGGCCAGATCCGAGCGGCGCACCGTCGCGTCGATGGCCTGCCCCACCTCGGAGAGCATCCGGTTGCCCGCGAGATGGCCGTGGCGGTCGTTGAACGCCTTGAACCCGTCGATGTCGAGGACGATGGCCGACAGGGGCTGCTCGTAGCGGGCGGCCCGCCGGCACTCGCGCGGGAGGGCGTCGGCCAGGAAGCCGTAGTCGTGGAGCCCGGTCAGCCGATCGGTCGCGTCGCGCGACAGCTTCACCAGCTCCTGCTCCCGGGCGCTCGCGCCCACCGCCACGATCAAGCCGGCCACGAGAAAGCCGATCAGCCCGACCGCGAGCTCCGGCCCGCGCACCGCCTCGCTCCCCGAGGCGAGGGCGATCGTGGCGCCGGCCGTGGCGCCCGCCGCACCGAGGCCCGGCATGCCGAGCAGCGGCGCCGACACGACGATCGGGATGGCGACGAGCGGCCATGCGCTCGGAACACCGAAGAGGACCAGCGCTGCGGGGACGACGAGGAGGCCGGCCAGCAGGGCCCAGCGGCGCCGACTCGTCGCGCTGCGCGACCCGGCCGGCGGCCAGGCCCGCGAGCGCAATGGGCTGGTTGCATCCATTCGGCTCGTGTCGGGTCGACGGTACGGACGCGCTCGGACGGCCCGAACCTGCGGGATCCGCCGGTCGGCGGGCCGGGGGGTCGGCGCTAGACTCTTGCGCCCTTCGGGCCACCGGGCCCGTCACGAGACCGCGCACGAGAACGGGGCCGAGGGCAAATGGGAACCGAGAGGGTCGGCATCGTCGGAGCCGGCGTCATGGGAGCGGAGATCGCCGGCGTCGCCGCTGCCGCCGGGCTGGACGTCTCGCTGGTCGACGCCGAGCCGGAGGCGCTCGAGACCGCCCGCAGCCGCATCTCGAGGATCCTCGAGCGCGCTGGCACCGAGCCGGCCGCAGCGATCGAGCTCACCACCGACGACGACGAGCTGTCGGATCGGGACCTGGTCATCGAGGCCGTGCCGGAGCGACTCGAGCTCAAGACACGGCTCTTCCGCCGCCTGGACGAGGTCGCGGCGCCGGACGCGATCCTCGCGTCCAACACGTCGGGGCTCTCGATCACGACCCTCGCCCGCGCGACGAGCCGCCCGCAGCGTGTGCTGGGGCTGCACTTCTTCAACCCCGCCAGCCGAATGCGACTCGTCGAGGTCGTCCGCGGGGACGACACGAGCGCCGAGGTGCTCGCCAGCGCCACCGTGCTGGTCGAGCGGCTCGGAAAGATCCCGATCAGGGTGCGCGAGTGCCCCGGGTTCCTCGTCAACCGGATCCTCGTTCGGGCGATGGCCGAGGCGTATCGGGCCGGGGGCGACCCGCTCGAGACCGACGCCGCGGTGATCGAGTCCGGGCCCGCGCCGATGGGCCCCTACGCCCTCGGCGACCTGATCGGGCTGGACACGCTCGGCGCCATCCAGCAGGACCTCGCGCGGGCGTACGGTGACCGGTTCCAGGACGGCGGCGCCATCGAAGCGCAGACGGCGGCGGGGCGCCTTGGGCGAAAGAGCGGCGCGGGCTTCTTCGAGTACGCGCAGGAGGCCGACGTCGGCAAGCGCGCCCAGAGGGACCAACCCGGGGCGGACGCCTACTACCTCGGCGCGCTCCACGAAGCCGCACTTTGCGTCGGCGACCACGTGGCCGGCGTGCCCGAGGTCGACCTGGCGCTCGAGCTCGGGGCAGGCTGGGACCACGGGCCGCTCACCTGGGCGGACTCCCAGGGGCTGCCGGCGCTCGTCGAGCGCATGCAGTCGCTCGCGACCGACGGGCAGGAGCGCTACGCGCCGCCGGCAGAGCTGTCCTCCCGGGCGACCGCCGACCGCAGGTTCCGGCGCGGATGAGCTGGCCGGCGGACATCACCCCGGCGCGGCCGGAGCTCCGGGGCCGCTCGTTGCTGACGCTGCAGCGCCACACCCCGGCCGACGTCGCGGCGATCCTCGATCTCGCGGACGAGCTGAAGGGGCGGGAGCGCCCATGGCCCCAGCTGCTCGCCGGCCGCGTGATCGGGCTGATCTTCGAGCGCCCCTCGACCCGAACGCGCGTCTCCTTCGAGTCCGGGATCGCACGCCTTGGCGGCAGCCCCGTGACCCTCCACAGCCGCGACCTGCAGCTCGGACGCGGCGAGACGATCGAGGACACCGGCAAGGTGCTGGGGAGGATGCTCGACGCCCTCGTTCTGCGCACCGGAGCGCACGAGACCCTCGAGGAGCTCGATGCGGCCGCCGCGGTGCCCGTGATCAACGGCCTGACCCATGCCCACCACCCATGCCAGGCGCTCGCCGACGCGATGACGCTCCGCGAGCGCTTCGGTGACCTGCAGGGGCTGCCGGTCGCCTGGGTGGGCGACGGCAACAACGTCTGCGTGTCGCTGCTGATCGTGGGCGCGCTGACCGGCATGCGCATCACCGCGGCGACGCCGCCCGGCTACGAGCCCCCGGCCGAGGTCGTCGAATGGGCGGACGCCACCGGGCGGCAGCTGGGCGGCGCGGCGCGGGCAACCCACGATCCGACCGAAGCGGCCTCGGGCGCCGCGGCGATCTACACCGACACCTGGGTGTCGATGGGAGACGAGGAGGAGGCGGCGGCGCGGCGGGCGAGCTTCGAGCCGTTCCAGCTCGACGACGCCATGCTCGACAGCGCGGGCCCGAACGCCGTCGCGCTGCACTGCCTGCCCGCCCACCACGGCGAGGAGATCACCTACGACGTGCTGCACGGGCGCCGCTCGGCGGTCTGGGACCAGGCCGAGAACCGGCTGCACGCCCAAGCCGCGCTGCTGGCGCACGCGCTCGCCTGACAGCGAGGCGGGCCCTGGGGGCCCGGACCCGGCAAGCTCGCGCCACGGCCCCGGCGACTCCATGGCGGCTCGACCGGCGTGATCCCGCTCCACGACAAGAACCCGCTGCACCGGACCCCGGTCCTGACGATCGGGCTGATCGTCGCGAACGTGGTCGTCTACTTCGGGCTACAGCTCCTCCAGATCGACGCGGACGGAGTCGGATTCCGCCCGTCGGGCGGCGAGCTCGATAGCCAGCAGGCGATCGTCTGCGAGTACGGCCTGGTCCCAGCCCACCTGATCGAGGGCGGGCGCCCGGCTGCCGACGGGGCCGGCGGCGAAGCGGTCACCTGCCTCGAGGTGAACCAGGAGCAGCCGCGGCTCCTGGGGCTGCTCTCGAGCCAGTTCCTGCACGGAGACATCTGGCATCTGGCATTCAACATGCTGTTCCTCTGGGTCTTCGGGAACAACATCGAGGACCGCCTGGGGCGGCTGCGGTTCCTGCCCTTCTATCTGCTGTGCGGCGCGGTGGCCGGCCTCGTCCAGGCGCTCGCGGACCCCTCGTCCGACATCCCGGTCATCGGCGCGTCCGGGGCGATATCGGGGATCCTCGGCGCCTACCTGGTCCTGTATCCCCGGGTCTGGGTCTGGACGATCGTGCTGCCGTTCTTCTTCCTGCCGTTCAAGATCCCGGCCTGGATCTGGTTGGGGATCTACTTCGCGCTGCAGTTCCTGTTCCTGGGCGAGTCGGCCACCGCGGGGGGCGGAGGCATCGCGTTCTTTGCGCACATCGGCGGATTCGTCGCCGGAATGCTCCTGATCAAGCCGTTCCTGGTGGGCCGCCCACCGCCAACGCCCCGGGGCCCGGCGATGTCGTCGTTCTAGTCGACGGACCCCGGCGGCCCGCCTCGACGTGCGTACTAACGTGTGCTCGTGGGCCTGTTTCGTCGCCGAAAGGACCGTCCGCGGCCTCCCAAGGTGACCTGGGAGCGGGTCGCGTTCGCGCGACACGAGCCCGAGGCCGACCTGATCGTCATGCACCTCAAGGAGCTCGACATCCCGGCGCTCGTGCGGCGCACCACCATGGACGTGCCCGAGATGCTCGCCGGCGGCCCGAGAGAGGTGCTGGTGCCCTCGGACCGCGCGCTCGAGGCACGGGCCCTCCTCGACCCGCACCCCGGCGGCGGCGATGCCGGACCCGACCTCGACGACGGCGACGACTGGTGGAACGAGGGTCCGGTCGACGACGGACGATTCGGGTCGGACCGGTGAGCGGCGCCACCCGCGCGTCCTCGTCGTTCGCCGCCGGCGTCTCGACCGAGACCGACCCGCTCGACGCGGCTCGAGACGCGGTCGAGCAGGTCCGCGCCCAGCTCGAGGGGCGGGCGCCGACGGTCGTGGTCGTCTTCGCGACGCCGGACCTGTGCGACGAGGCGGCCGGGCTGGCGGAGGAGATCCAGCTGGGCCTCGGCCCCCAGCACATGATCGGCGCGATGACCGAGACACCGCTGGCCGGAGATCGCGAGCTCGAGGACGAGGGCGCCCTGTCACTGTGGGCGGCGCACCTTCCGGGAGTGACCCCCGCGCCGCTGCGGCTGCTGGCGACCCAAGAGGACGACAACCGGATCGCGATCGTCGACCATTCCGAGATCCCGCTGCACGAGGCGTCGCCGGCGCTGCTGGTGGCGGACCCCTTCAGCTTCCCCGTCGACGGTCTGCTCGCGCAGATGAACCGGGCCGAGACGCCGCCGACGGTCGTCGGGGGGCTTGCCTCTGGCGGCCACGGCCCCGGCGAGCACGTGCTGTTCTCCGACGGCGCCGTCGTGCGAGAGGGCGCCGTCGGCGTGGCGCTCGTCGGAGCCGACATGACCCCGGTCGTGAGCCAGGGCTGCGCCCCGATCGGCCCCGAGATGGTCGTGACCGACGCCGACGGCTCGCTGATCCACGAGCTCGCCGGCGCGCCGGCGACAGAAAAGCTCGACGCGGTGATCGCCGGGCTCACCGACCGCGAGCGCTCCCTGGCCCAGGGCGGCCTGCTGGCCGGCGTCGTGATCGACGAGAACCAGCCGGACTACGAGCGAGGCGACTTCCTGATCCGAGGCATCCACGGCGCGGACCCGTCCCAGGGAACGCTCGTCATCGGCGAGCAGGTCCGGGTCGGGCAGACGCTTCGCTTTCACGTGCGTGACGCGACCTCGGCGACCGAGGACCTGAACGAGGCGCTCAGCCGGGCTCGGGGACGGCTGGGAGGACCCGCCGCCGGAGCCCTGGTCTTCACGTGCAACGGTCGCGGGACCCGCATGTTCGGAGCCCCGGACCACGACGCGGCCGCCGTCAGCGAGTCGCTGTCGGGACCGGCCCTGGCGGGCATGTTCTGCAACGGCGAGATCGGACCCGTGGGCGGGAGGAACTTCCTCCACGGGTTCACCGCGACCATGGCGGTCTTCCGAAGCTAGGCCGAAGCCCTCCCCGCTCGAGTAGATCGGTGCGTGGATCGAGGCCGAAGTACATACCGACGGAGAAGATCGGCACGGCGCGACCCCACCTAACTCAGGCCGTCCCCTCGTGCATATATCGTGCGCCCTGCCCGCTATAGAGGAGCCAACACGATGAGCGATTCGGCAGATGACACGAACGGGGGCGAGCCGCCCCGCGGTCGCGTCGGGGTCGAGATCTTCGAGCAGGTCGAGCGCATCATGCGCGAGCAAGGCCTCACCCGTACGCAGGCGTTCCAGCGAATCTCCGAGGACACCGGCCGGCGCGCCGGCACCGTGGCGGCGAACTACTACCGGGTCGCCCGGCAACGAGGAGCGGCCCTCCAGCCGCGCAAGAGCCGGGGTGGGCGGCGAGGCCGCGGCCGTGGCCGCGCCGGCTCGACCGACATCGACACGGCGCTGGCGAACGCGAAGGACGCGCTCGACGAGCTGTCGGCGGCCGTGCGCCGTCAGGAGAAGGAGCTCGGCGAGCTCCGCGAGCAATCGGAGCAGTTCGACAAGCTGCGCCGGTGGATGGACAAGAACGTCGGTTGAGGCCGGAGCGCCCGACGGCCGGCGGGTGACATGGCAACGAATTGCGCCGGAGCGTGTGAGAGCATCCCCGGCGCACGCGTGAGAATCCTCGTCACCATCGGCGCGGGAGCCTGACTCGCCACAGCTTGGACACATCGACTCGGCGGCGGCCCCCCCGCGCGCCCGCTATCCGGAGCGGCTGCGGGAGCTGGTGGACGACTACCTGGCCGCGCTGGACTTCGCGTCCACCGATCCACGCGACGCCGCCGACGCCGAGGGCACGGAAGGCCTCGTCGATGCGATGCGGCACTCGCTCCTGGCCGGCGGCAAGCGCATCCGTCCGGTGCTCTGCCTCGCCACCGCCGCGAGCTTGGGCGAGCCGGCCGAGCGGATGCTGCCGAGCGCAGCCGCGCTGGAGCTGATCCACACCTACTCGCTGATCCACGACGACCTGCCCGCGATGGACGACGACGACCTCCGGCGCGGGCGGCCGACCTGCCACGTGGTCTATGGCGAGGACACCGCGATCCTCGCGGGGGACGCGCTGTTCGCCGAGGCCGTTCGGCTGGTCTGCGAGCGCCAGGAGGGCGGCCCGGCCGTCAAGGTCAGGATCCTCGCCGAGCTGAGCCTCGCGACCGGAGTCACCGGCATGGTCGGAGGGCAGTACCTGGACCTGAACGATGCGGGTCGTGAGTCCCCCGAGGCGCTGGCCCGGGTGCACGCGCTCAAGACCGGACGGCTGATGGCCGCAGCCGTGCACTGCGGCCTCGCGCTGTCGCCGCCGGCCCCGGAAGTCGATGCGGCCTACCGCGCGTTCGCACGCGAGCTGGGACTGCTGTTCCAGATCGTCGACGACATCCTGGACGTGGCGGGCACCGAGGAGGATCTCGGCAAGGCCGTGGGGGCCGACGCACGCAGGGGCAAGGTCACCTACGTCTCGCTGCACGGGCTCGCCGGCGCGCGTGCGCTCGCCGAGCAGACCCATGGACGTGCGCGGGCGCTACTCGAGACGATCCCCGGCGACGTCGCCGAGCTCATCGACATCACGGACCTCGTCTATGCGCGCGACAACTGAGCGCAACGAGGGGAACCCGCTTGGCCAAGGCGGCGTTCGTGGGTTAGCGTGCGCCGTGCGCAGGCACACCGACGACGGGAGTTGACGCGTGTCGCACCGACCAAAAGCACTCGAGCTCGGCATGGCGACATACCTGGTCAAGAAACGCCTGATCGAGCGCAGCGACCGGTTCCCGGTCACGCTCATGCTCGAGCCGCTCGAGATCTGCAACCTCGAGTGTCATGGCTGCGGGCGGATCCGCGAGTACGCCGACGTCTTCGACAAGCGAATGTCGGTGGACGAATGCTTGCGCGTGGCCGAGGAGGCCGGAGCGCCGATCGTGAACATCCCGGGCGGCGAGCCGATGATCCACAAGCAGATCGACGAGATCGTTCTCGGGATCCAGGCGCAGGGCCGCTTCGTCTACATGTGTACGAACGGGCTGCTCATGAACAAGGCCTTCGGCAAGATCCCGCCATCCGATCGGTTCTCGTTCGTCGTGCACATCGACGGGATGCGCGAAGTGCACGACCACGCGGTCGCCCGCGAGGGTGTCTTCGACAAGGCGACGACCTACATGAAAGAGGCGATCGCCCTCGGGTATCGCGTCTGCACGAACACCACGATCTTCCGCGGCACGCCGGCCGAAGAGTACGTCGAGCTCTTCGCGTTCCTCAAGGACATGGGCGTCGAGGGGTGCATCACGGCGCCGGGCTTTGACTACGACAGCGTGAGCGACAGAGAGCAGTTCCTCGCGCGGCAGGAGTCACAGGCGCTCTATTCGGAAGTGCACGACCGTTGTGACGAGCTCGGGATGGACGTGCCGTTCTACAACAACCCACTGTTCCACGAGTTCCTACAGGGCAAGCGCGAGTACCGCTGCACGGCGTGGGCGATGCCCACGTACACGGTCGAAGGATGGCGGAGCCCTTGTTATCTGCTGGCCGACAAGCACGTGTCCAGCTTGAAGGAGCTCTACGACGAGACCGATTGGGACGCGTACGGCACCGACCGCGACCCCCGCTGCGCCAACTGCCTGATGCACTGCGGATACGAGGCGAGCACGATCCTCGACTCGTTCTCCAGCCCCCGCGACCTGGTGGCGCTGGCACGCTCGTGACGGAGTCGCCGCCGGTGGCACGCCCCGGCGGCACACCGATTGCGCTGCTGTGTGCGCTACCGCTGGAGCGGATGGCCCTCGCCGGCATGACCGGTGACGGCGTGCTCCTCGCACGCACCGGAGCCGGCATGGCGAGGGGGCGTGCCGGAGCTGAGCGGGCCATCTCGGCCGGGGCGGGCGCGCTCGTCTCGGTGGGCTTCTGCGGCGGGGCCGACCCGGACCTGTCGCCCGGCGACGTGATCGTGGCCACGGAGGTGGTCGACGCCGAGTCCGGGCGAACGCTCGGGTGCGATGCCGGCCTGTGCGCACGCGTGCCCGGTCGGCGAGGCGCCCTCGAGTCACGCGCGCAGGTCGCCCGAACGCCCTCCGAGCGGCGCGCCAGCCCGAGCATCGCCATCGACATGGAGTCGGCGGCGATCGCGGACGCCGCCGCTCGGGCGGACATCCCCTTCGCGGCGGTGCGCGCGGTCTCAGATGCCGAGCACACGCGGCTCCCGGACGCGATCGACGCGTCTGGTGAGCTCCGACTCGGGGCGATCCGACCGGGCGATCTGCCCGACCTCGCCCGCCTGGGGGCAGGCGCCGCGCGCGCGATGCTGGCGCTGCGCCGGGCGATCCGCCAGCTGACGGCGGGCGCCGGATGAGCACCGCGCTCGTCACCGGTGCCGGAGGCTTCCTCGCCGGACACGTCGTCGCGGCGCTGCTCGATGCCGGCTGGACCGTGCGCGGGCTGGCCCGCTCGGACGGCGAGTCGTTCACCCACCTGCCACACGGTGTCGAGCCAGTCGCCGCGGACCTCCGGGATCGGCGCGCGGTTGCGGACGCCACCGGCGGGTGCGACGCCGTCTTCCACGTGGCAGCCACGTACACGCTGTCGCGGCGTCGGGGTCCGAGGGTGGTTCGAGACGACGTCGACGCCACCGCCAGCGTGTTGGCCGCGTGCAGAGCCGCCCGGGTTCCGCTCGTCCACACCTCCTCTGTGGCGACGATCGGCCAGCCCGGCACGGGCGAGCCGGGCGACGAGGAGACGCCGCTGGCCTCGACGCAGCTCGTCGGCGCGTACAAGCACGCCAAGCTCGCCACCGAGCTGATGGTCGCCGACGCCGCTCGGGAGGGCCTTTTCGCCGTCATCGTCAACCCGACGGCGCCGGTCGGCGCGGGTGACTGGCGGCCGACCCCCACGGGCAGGGTGATCCGTGACGCCGCGCTCGGTCGCCTTCCGGCCGTCGTCGACACCGGGCTCAACGTCGTCGCCGCAGAAGACGTGGCGATCGGACACCTGCTGGCCCTGGAGCGGGGGGCGTCCGGGCGGCGCTACGTGCTCGGCGGGGAGGACATGACGCTGGCCGACATCGTCGCGAGCGCGTCACGGGCCGCCGGCAGACCCGCGCCGAGTCGCGTCATCCCCCACTCGCTGGCGATCGCCGTCTCGGCGATCGACGAGGTGGTCGAGGGCTGGGCGCTCGGGCGCGAGCCACGCGCTCCGCTCGACGGGGCGCTGATGGCCAGGAAGACCATGTACGCGTCCTCGGCGCGGGCGCGGAACGAGCTCGGCTACTCGCCCGGACCCGCTCGACCCGCGATCGAGGCGGCCGTGGGCTGGTACCTCGACAACGACGGCACAGCTGACAAGATCTCGCCCAACGGCACCGCGCGCATCGCGAGGGGACCGGCAGGGTGACCACCACCGCGACCACTCATCCCAGCCTGCACGACGCGGCTCGCGACGCGCTCGGGCGCGCGACCGACCACCTGGAGCGGATTCAGGACCCGTCCGGGTTCTGGTGGGGTGAGCTCGAGTCCAACTCGACGATGACCGCCGAGCACGTGTTCCTCGTCTCGGCCCTCGGCCTGCAGCGGCCCGACGACACGCGTCGGATGGCCAACGAGATCCTCGCGACCCAATGCGAGGACGGGCTGTGGCGGGTCTGGTTCTCGGGCCCGGGAGACCTGTCGGTCAGCGTCGAGTGCTACTACGCGCTGAAGCTGTGCGGCGTCGATGCAAACGCCCCCGAGATGCGCCGCGCACGGGAGGCGATCCTGGAGCTCGGTGGCGCCAACCGCGCTCGCTTCTTCACCCGGCTGTGGCTGGCGGTGATGGGGGAGTTCCCGTGGTCGGCGCTTCCGACCCTCCCTCCCGAGATGATCCTCCTGCCCCCGCGGGCGCCCCTGTCTGCCTACCGGTTCGCCTGCTGGGCACGCGGGACGTTCGTGGCCCTCATGGTGGTCATGAGCGAGCAGCCGTCCTTCCCCCAGCCGGTGAGCGCCCGCGAGCTCTTCGTGGAGCCGCCCGGTGCCGGGCCCCCGGTCGCCCCGGCAGAACCCGGCTGGGCGACACCGTGGCTGGCCCGCGGGGAGCGGCTCGCCCGCTGGTACCGGCGCCACCCCAACAGGGCGCTCAGGCGGCGCGCCTACGCGCGGGTCGCGAGCTGGATCACCGAGCGCCAGGAGGCCGACGGGTCGTGGGGCGGGATCCAGCCGCCGTGGGTCTACTCGATCCTCGCGCTCCACACGCTCGGGATGCCGCTCGATCACCCGGTCATCCAGCGCAGCCTGGCCGGCTTCGACGGCACGTTCCGCCGCGAGGACGGGGATCGCCTGCGAATCGAGGCCTGCCTCTCCCCCGTCTGGGACACGGCGCTTGCGGCCATCGGCCTGCTCGACGCCGGCTACGACGACCGCCGGCCGAGCGTGGCCGCCGCCCGCGACTGGATGCTCGAGCGCGAGGTCCGTCGGTACGGGGACTGGTGGGAGATCCCCAAGCGAGGACGCCCGGGGGGCTGGTCGTTCGAGTTCGAGAACCAGTGGTACCCGGACGTCGACGACGCCGCCGAGGTGATGATCGCGCTCCGAAAGAGCGGGGTCGGCGCCACCCATCCGGCGATCCGGCGCGGCATCGACTGGATCCTCGCCATGCAATCCAAGAACGGTGGCTGGGGCGCCTTCGACGTCGACAACGACATGGCGATCATGAAGCAGCTTCCGGTCTGCGACTTCGGCTGGGTGATCGACCCGCCGACCGAGGACGTGTCGGCGCACGCGATCGAGGCGCTGATCGAGTGCGGGCTGCCACCCAGCGCGCCGGCGGTACGGCGGGGCGTCGAGTACCTCCTGCGAGAGCAGCGCGAGGACGGCTCGTGGTGGGGCCGGTGGGGCGTGAACCACGTCTATGGGACCGGCGCGGTGCTCCCGGCGTTGATCGCCGCGGGCGAGCGCCCGACCTCACCGGCCGTCCAGCGCGGCGTCCGCTGGCTGGCGGAGCACCAGAACGCGGACGGCGGATGGGGCGAGAGCGTCGCCAGCTACACCGACCCGGCCTGGATCGGCCGAGGCGACTCGACCCCCTCGCAGACCGCCTGGGCGCTTCTCGGCCTGCTGGCGGCGGACCCCGGCCACCCGAGCGTCGAGCGCGGGGTCGGCCACCTGGTCGGCACCCAACGACCCGACGGATCGTGGGACGAGCGCCACTTCACCGCCACCGGCTTTCCCGGCGACTTCATGATCAACTACCACCTCTACCGGCTCTACTTCCCGACAACGGCTCTGGCACGCTTCCAGGCGTGACCCCTGCCGCGGTGGACCCCGCCGAGGCGATCGAGCGCGTCGCTCGCTCGCACGACGAGAACTTCCCGGTCGCCTTTCGGTTCGTCCGACGAGACGAGCGTGCCGATCTGCGGGCGATCTACGCCTTCTGCCGGATCACCGACGACCTCGGCGACGAGGGCGCGGCCGATCCGAGCACCCGGCTGGCGATCCTCGACGCCTGGGAGGACGACGTCCGCGAGGCGTTCCGGGGCACACCCGGCGACCCGCACCTTCGCGGGCTCCAGATCGCGGTCGAGCGGCGCGAGCTCGACCTCGACCCGTTCCTCGGGCTGATCGAGGCCAACCGCATGGACCAGCGGCGCAATCGCTGGGACTCGTTCGAGAGCCTGCGGGGCTACTGCAACCACTCGGCGACACCCGTCGGCCGGATGGTGCTGCAGGTCTTCGGGTATCGCGATCGCTGGCGCACGTCGATGAGCGACGCCACCTGCATGGGCCTGCAGCTGATCAACTTCTGGCAGGACATCCGCCGAGACCTGCACGAGCGCGGCCGCATCTACCTCCCCCAGGAGGACATGGAGGCATTCGGCGTGCGGGAGGCCGACCTCGCCGAGAGCCGGGCTCGGCCCGAGCTCCGTCGCCTGATCGCCTTCGAGGTCGGCCGGGCTCGCCAGCTGCTCGAGGAGGGTGCGCTGCTCGCGCGGTTCGTGCCGCGACGCGTCGCGCTCGACATCCGCGGCTTCACCGCGGGCGGCCTCGCGATGTGCGACGCCGTCGCGGCCCAGTCGTACGACACCCTGCGCCGCCGTCCCGCCCCGGGGCGGATCGGTCGGGCCCGCATCGCCGCGTCGGCCGCCCGCCATCTCCTGACCGGCCCGCGGTGATGCTGGTCGAGGCCGCCTACGAGCGCTGTCGCGTGATCGCTCGCGAGGAGGCGCGCAACTTCTACTACGGGTTCGTGCTCCTTCCACCCGAGCGCCGGGCGGCGATGTACGCCGCGTACGCGTTCTCACGCCGCTGCGACGACAGCGTCGACGGGCCGGAACCCCTCGAGACCAAGATGACCGCGATCGGCGCCCGGCGAGAGGAGCTGGCTGCCTGTTACGCGGGGACGCCGCCGGAGGACGACCCGGTGCTCGTCGCGCTCGCCGACACGGTGCGGCGGTTCGAGATTCCCGAGCGACACCTGACGTATCTGATCGACGGCTGCGAGATGGACCTGACGATCGATCGCTACGCCACCTTCACGGACCTGCGCGGCTACTGCGATCGGGTCGCGGGCGCGGTCGGCCTGGTGTCGCTCTGGATCTTCGGCTTCAGCGACGACGATGCCCCGGCGCACGCCGAGGAGCTCGGGGTCGGGATGCAGCTCGTGAACATCATGCGCGACGTCGCCGAGGACGCCGAGGCCGGACGGATCTACCTGCCGGCTGACGAGATGGCCGAGATGGGCGTGACCGAGGCCGACCTCAGCGCGGGGCGCATGACCCCCGAGCTACGCGACCTCATGCGGGCCCAGGGCCAGCGGGCGCGCGCGTACCTGGTCCGCGGGGAGCGACTGCTGCCGATGCTCGACCGCCGATCGCGCATGTGCGTGGCGATGCTCTCGCGGACGTACCGCGAGGTCCTGCGGACGCTGGAGCGGCGCGGCTACGACGTGTTCGCCGGCCGGGCCTCGCTGTCGGCGCCGAAGAAGATCACGCTGATGGCCAAGACGAGCGCCTCGGTCGTGCTCGGCAGGTGAGCGCGCCCCGGATCGTCGTCTGCGGGGGCGGTCTCGCCGGGATCGCCGCCGCCTGCGAGGCGGTTGGCCTCGGAGCGCAGGTCACGTTGGTCGAGCGGCGGCCGTTCCTCGGCGGGCGGGCCTTCAGCTTCACCGACGAGGAGGGTCGCCAGCTCGACAACGGCCAGCACGTCTTCCTCGGCTGCTGCCCGGCCTACGTGCGGCTCATGCGACTGCTCGGGACCGACGGTCACCTCCACCGCCAGCCGCTGCTGCGCATCCCGGTCCTCGGGAGCGACGGGACCACGGCGCTGCTCGCGGCGACGTCGCGGCTTCCAAGCCCGCTCCACCTGACCAAGGCCCTGGCGACCTACTCGCACCTGTCGCTGCGGGAGCGAGCAGCCGTGGCGCGGGCGATGTCGAAGCTCGGCACGCTCGGGCCGCGCCGCCGCGCTCGGCTGGACGGCATGGCGTTCTCCGATTGGCTTGCGGACAACGGGCAGTCGGAGGACGCGATCGAGCGGTTCTGGGACCTGGTCGTGCTGCCGACGTGCAACGACCGAAGCCACCGGGTGTCCGCGGCGCTCGCGGCCTTCGTCTTCACCGAAGGCATGCTGAGCTCCCCCACGGCCTCGGCGGTGGGGTGGTCCCGGGTGCCGTTGTCCCAGCTCGTCGAGCCCGCCGTCGAGCGGTTCCTGACCGCGCGGGGGTCGCGAGTCCTCCGGGGCCAAGCCGTCATCGAGGCCGGCCCGGGCGGAGTGCGGCTCGGCGACGGCACCGAACTCGGCGCCGACGGAGTGATCCTCGCGCTCCCCGCCGAGCGGACCCGCCAGGTCGCGTCCGCGGCCCTCCCCGAGGACCCCGGGCTCGGGCACTCGCCGATCGTGAACGTCCACCTGTTCCACGATCGGCGCATCCTCGAGGACCCGTTCGTGGCGGTGCTCGACAGCCCGCTCCAGTGGGTGTTCGACCGGCGCCAGATGTCCGGCGCACCGGGCGAGCCCCACGTGGTCGTCTCGATCAGCGGAGCTCACGCCGAGATGGGCGTGCCGCGAGCCGAGCTGGCGGAGTCGATGGCCGACGAGCTCGCCCGTGTCATCCCCGCAGCCCGGGAGGCCAAGCTCCGCGGCTGGGCGGTGGTGAAAGAGGCGCGGGCGACCTTTGCGCCCGCGCCCGGGCAGGCGGCGCGCCGCCCCGGCCCCCGAACGGCGCTGGAGCGGGTCGCCCTCGCCGGCGCGTGGACCGCGACGGGCTGGCCCGCCACGATGGAGGGGGCGATCAGGAGCGGGATCCGAGCCGCCCGCGAGGTGATGGGCGATGCCCCGCCCGGGACCTCGATCCGGCCGGCGATCTCGAGCCGCGCCTGACGCAGGCTCGCACCCGGTCGACCGGCCGACGACACCTCGTCCGAGTGCCTATGCCTTGGCGGTTGTCGGCTTGGCCTTCGCGCGCTCGAGGGTCGTCGTCTGGACGCGGGTGACGAACCAGACCCCGATGCCGACCAGGATCAGCCCGCCCCCGAGCTGAATCGCGCTCGCGGGATCGGTGGGCCACGCCTCGGCGAACAGCACGGGCGCCAGCGCAACCGGCACGAGGGTGTTCACGACCGCGACGATCGACTCGACCATCGCCGCTCGACCCGACTGGAGCGCGCTGGTCTTCGCGAGGTATCCCAGCGTCCCCACGGCGATCGCGCTCACGATGGCGACCGAGAGCAGGAGCCAGCGGCCCACGTCGATCGAGTCGGCGATGAGCTTCGCGAGCAGTCCGTTCAGGGCCCACGCGAAGCCGACGGACACCGCGATCAGCCTGGGGTCGACGCGTTTCCCCCAGCCGCTGAGGAGATAGACGACCACGGCGCCGCCGAGAAGCACGCCGACCGAGATCGCCCACGGGATCGGACCCGCGATCGTCACCTCCCGCTCGGGCGCGTGCAGGGCGACCAGCGCGACCCCGCCCGCGATCAGCGCGATCCCGAACACGCCGGTGGGCTTCGGTCGCTCGCCGAGCCACAGCGCCGCGAACACGACGAGCACGAACAGGCCGAGCGTCATGGAGGGAGCCACGACCGTCAGCGGCGCGACCAGGAGCGCCGCGGTCTTCAGCACGACCCCGGTGAAGTCGAGGCCGACCGCGAGCCACCACAGCCGCCTCCGCAGCAGCCTCGTGAGGAGCGTGAGGCGGAGCGCATCGCCCTTCGGCTCGCGTCGAGCGGCGATCGCGGTGAGCACGACCGCCAGGTTGGCCGTCAGTGCCGCCGCAGCGATGATCAGCCCCGCAACCACCCAGCTGCCCCCTTTGTGCGGACGATTGCGGTCGTGGCCGAATGTTACGATTCCGCGCCGCTGGAGCGCCCGATCACGCCGATGGCATCGCGATTTTCAACCGCAAAGTCCGTCCGCTCGGCCAGCGGGATCGGCCGAGCGCTCTCGCGTGCCCGGCGGGTCGCCGCAAC
Source organism: Thermoleophilia bacterium (assembly GCA_028285405.1). Taxonomy (GTDB): domain Bacteria; phylum Actinomycetota; class Thermoleophilia; order Miltoncostaeales; family Miltoncostaeaceae; genus JANQPH01. The sequence continues at coordinate 36,013 of JANQPH010000037.1, read as the reverse complement.
CGCCGGCCCGGGGCGCAAGGAGGCCATCGTGATGGCCGGCGCATACGGGGTCTACAACGTGGTCAGGGCGGTCACGGCGGGCGACTTCGAGACCGGTCGACGCCACGCTCGCTCGATCATCTCCCTCCAGCGCAGGCTTCGGATCGACATCGAGGGCGCGGCGCAGAGCTTCGTGGAGCGCCACCACCTCGGGATGCGGTTCTGGGGCATGACCTACGTCGCCAGCCAGGTCGTCGCGCTCCCGTTGTCGATCTTCCTCACGTACCAGTTCCGACGACCGGCCTACCCCTTCATCCGGAACGTCTCGCTGCTCGCCTGGACGGGCGGGCTGATCTGGTACGCCACGCAGCCGGTCGCCCCGCCCCGGCTGATGCCCCGCGAGGAGGGTGGGCTGCCGGACTCGGTCAGCGAGCGGACCCCCGTCGATCTCAACTCGGGGTTCACCAAGGCCTTCTACAACCCGATCGCGGCCATGCCGAGCCTGCACGTCGGGCTGAGTCCGATCGTGGGAGGCGCGCTGGGAATGCTGCTGCCGGGCCAGCTCGGTCGCGCGGTCGCGGTCGGGTATCCCCTCCTGGTCACGATCTCGGTGATCGTGACGGGCAACCACTACGTGCTCGACGTCGCCGGCGGTCTGGCCGTGGTCGGCCCCGCGGCCGCGATCGCCGCGGCGATCTCCGGTCGCAAGGGGATGGCCGAGCTGCGCGCCGAGGCGCGCCGCAGCTGATCCCGGCCTTGCCCGCGGTGGTCGGCGAGCGCATGATGAGTGCCATGCCCGCGAGTGAGCCTGCCCCGTGAGCCCGGCGGTCCGAGACCCCTACGAGACCCTCGGGGTCGACAAGGGCGCGTCAGACGACGAGATCCGGCGCGCGTACAGAAAGCTGGCGCGCACCCACCACCCCGATGTCTCCAAAGAGGCCGACGCCGAGGAGCGCTTCAAGGAGATCGGTGAGGCCTACGCGCTCCTGAGCGACGAGGAGCGGCGCGCGGAGTGGGACCGCTACGGCGCCGCCGGACCTCCACCCCCCGGGGCCGGACCGTTCGGGGCGGGCTCTCCCTACGGAGACGCCGACGGCTGGACCGTGCGAGCCGATGACCCCGGTGCCTACGACGACCTCTTCTCGCAGCTGTTCGGCCAGCGGGCGCCCGGGGGTGCGGGCGGGGTGCCGAACATGCGCGGCGGCGATGTCGAGGCGACGCTCGATGTCACGCTCGAGGAGTCCGCGCGCGGGGGAACTCGACGGCTCACCCTGCCGGACGGCGATACGGTCGACGTCACGATCCCGAAGGGCGTGACCGACGGTCAGCGGATCCGAATGGCCGGCAGAGGCGGCGAGGGCCTCGGCGACGCGCCGCGCGGCGACCTGTTCCTCGAGGCGCGCCTGCGACCCCATCCGCGCTTTCGCGTCGAGGGACGCGACCTGCACACGACGCTTCGCGTCGCCCCGTGGGAGGCGGCGCTCGGCGAGCGGGTCGAGCTGGCGACCCTGACCGGCACGACCCGGGTCAGCGTCTCGGCCGGCAGCTCGAGCGGCAAGCGCCTGCGCCTGCGCGGGCAGGGACTGCCCAACCCGAAAGGCGAGCCCGGCGACCTCTACGCCACGATCGAGATCGCGATGCCGAGCGGCGAGCCGAGCGATCGCGCGAAGGAGCTGTGGGAGGAGCTGGCCGAGGCCAGCGACTTCCACGCGCGGAGCGGCCGATGAGCGAGCGCTCGATCACGCGCGTGCAGGTGGAGCTCGTGACGTGGCGGACGGGCGGTGCCCCCGAGGACCCGGTCGGGCTGGACGAGATCGCCGAGGAGGCCGGCGTCCCGGCGACAATCGTCAAGGAGCTCCTGGCCCTCGGGCTCGCCGAGCCGGTCGCCGGGTCGGATCCCCCGGTCTGGCCGCGACGCGCCGCCGAGGACGTCGCCCGCTGCGTTCGCCTGGCCCGGGACCTCGACCTGAACGGTCCCGGCTCGGTCCTCGCGTGCGAGCTGCTGGCGCGCATCGCCGAGCTGGAGCATCAGCTCGCCCGACTCGGGCGGCCGCCTCCCGGCTCCGCCTAGACCCCGGCGGGCAGCGAGCGACCGATCTCGTCGAGACGCTCGCCGGCATGCGCCATCGCGAACGTGAGCACGTCCTTCGCCGACGACGAGGCCGCGGACTGGCGATACCAGGCGAGCATGCCCTCTACCCCGAAGGCCAGACTGAGACGCAGATCGGGATCGGCGTGGTTCGCGGTCGCGATCAGGGCACCGAGGGCGGCGATCTCGCGGGTCGGCCCGGATGTCTTCGGCTCCGTGCGGATCCGGGGGGTGCGCCCTGCGGCCGAGCCGACCAGGTCGGCCTCGATCTCGACCTGCCCGGGGCCGTGCCACTCGACGACCTCGAGCATGCCGGGGGCGCTGAACACGTCGAGCGGAGCGACGTCGCTCGCGAGCGCGCCGGTCTGCGTCTGCGCGATCGCGGTCGCCACGTTCCGAAAGCTCTCCTTCAGCGGCTCCAGCCGGCTCGCCGCCGTCTTGGCCGCGGCGAGCGCACAGAACCCGACGGCCATCGTCAGACGGTCGCCGTCCTCGAGCTCGGGCCAGCGGCCCGGCTTGCCCTCGACGCGGATCGCGACACGGTTGGGCGGGTAGAGATCCGCGTGCAGCATGACGAGGTATGACCGCTTGAAGAGGACCACGCGTGAGAGCTTCGCAGAGAGGCCGGTGTCGATGATCCCTCGCCGGCCGCGCACGTCGTCCCGAACTCCGGCCGGTCACTTCACCCTCGGGGCACCCCGCAGATGAGCATCGAGGCTTCTTGCCTCGATGCGACGGACCAAGTGCCCCAAGGGCAAAGCGCTGCGCCCTGCGCGTCGGGCAACCGGCCCCGTTGACATTGACACGCCGACCAGGGGGTCGGCGGCGGTGGGCCGGGGCCCTGTGCCCTCCTTGCCGCCCCGCTGCGTCCTCTCGCTGAACACCTGCGACCGACGAACGCAAGGCGTCCGTCGTTCTCGGGTTCAGCTCACAGGATGCCGGAGCCGGGACTCGAACCCGGACGCCCATCGGGCCGGGGATTTTAAGTCCCCCGCGTCTACCGATTCCGCCACTCCGGCCGTGGACCGACAGCGTAGGCGGCCCCGCCGCGGCCGGAAAGGCGACCGCCGCTAGCGGCCGAAGGTGGCCTGCCCGGGGGTCCGGTCGACCGCCGCCAGGCGCGCGTCCTCGATCCGGCGAGCCCAGTCCTCGGCCAGGATCGGCCACCGCTCGAGGATCTGGTCGTGCCGGATGTGGCGGGTGTTCTCGCCCTTCGCGTAGATCAGGCGGCGCTCGTCCTCGGGCCGCTGGGCGGCCCTGATCGAGTCGACGACCTTGTCGACCGACGATGCGACGTCTGTCGCGGTCTCCCCCATGACCTGCGCATTCTAGTGACTTTCGTCACAGACTGCTCGTCGTCGCGGCACCGGACGCGGCGAGCGCGATCCCGTCGAGGATGTCCCGCTCGCTGACCTCGACCCCGTCGGCCTCGAGGGCGTCGAGCGCTGCCACGGCGATCTCTCCGCCCGCGACCACGTAGGGCGCTCTGCCGGGGTGGAGTCCGGGCACCGAGAGACGCTCCCGGAGGGGCAGCGCGGCCAGCCGATCGGTGAGCTGCCGGAGGCGCCCGCGCGAGACCCGGTACCCGTGGACGGCCACCGGGTCGTACCCACCCAGATCGACCGCCGCCAGCGTGGTGAAGGTGCCCGCGACCCCGATCACCATCGACTCGGGGCCACCGATCGTGTCGCGAGCGCCGGCCATGTCGCGACGAAGCGCCGACCGCAGCGCGGCGAGCTCGCCGGATATCGGCGGGTCGCTCGCCAGATGGGCCTCGGTGCATCGAACGGCACCGCGCTGGAGGCTGACCCCACCCCACCGCACGGCCCCCTCCCCCCGCACCACCTCGGTGCTGCCGCCGCCGATGTCGATCACCGCCGCGGGCCCTTCGGGCGCGGCGAGGCGAGCCCCGAGGTAGGCCAGGTCGGCCTCGGTCTCGCCCGAGACGACCGTGAGCGACGCGCCGAGCGCACCCTCCACCGCGGCGGCGATCGTCTCCACGTTGGGCGCGTCGCGCACCGCGCTGGTGCCGATGGCGAGCGTGCGCGCCGGGCCGAACGCTCGAATCAGCCGGGCATAGTCGCGGAGCGTCGCCTCCAGCCGCTCGATCGCCTCGGCGGTGACGGTCCCGTCGGGCGCCGCGCCTCGGCGCAGGCCGGTGATCTGCGTGTGGCGATCACCGTGGGGGCCGGCCTCGGCGATCCGCTCGCACAGGAACAGGCGTGTCGAGTTCGAGCCGATGTCGACGACCGCGAGCCGCATTCCGCCGCGCCGTCGTCTCGGCTATCGACCCAGGTACCTGAGCGGCGAACGCAGGATCGCGACCGCCCAACCGGCGTACGAGGCGATCACCCCGAGCGCACGCGCCTGCACCTGCAGCTCGGCGAGCGAGGCGTCGAGCGCCTCCTGCTTGAGCGGGATCTGGGCCTGGAGCCGCTCGGTGGTCTCGAGCGAGAGCGTCAGCCGCTCCATCGGCTCGCTCACCTGCGCGTTCGTGCGTCGGAACTGGAAGTAGAGCCTCGCTCCGGTGACGCCGACCGCGACCAGGCCGACGATGACGCACAGCCCGAGGAAGATCGCGGACACCATGATGATGTTGTCGGCGAGCCACATGGCCGGTGAGTATGTCAGCCATGCCGCCCAACCAGACAACGGCTCACCTCACCGAGCTCCCGCGCCTGGCGCCGCAGCTGGAGTTCCTCGGACCCGACGAGCTCGATCGGCGACCGTTCGTCGCCGTCGACGGCGCGCCACCCCACGGGGCCGCGCTCGCGCTGGCGCACTGGCCGGGCTCGGGCACCCCCGCCGAGCTCGGCGCCCCGACCGCCACCGAGATCGCCTGGCGCTACCTGCACGTGGCGCACCGCGGAGCCGAGTTGGTCGAGGTCGTGACCAACAACCACGTCGACGAGGACGGCCTGCTCTCGGCGTGGGTGCTCACGAACCGCCCCGGGACCGCCGATGCGCAGATCGCGATCGCGACGGCCACCGCCGGCGACTTCGCCGTGTGGGACGACGACTGGATCGCTCGCCGGACGATCGCGCTCGAGGCCGCCGCCGAGCCGGCAACCACGCCATTCTGGGCGGTCACCCGAGCGCTGTCGGCGCGCACCCGAGCCAACCCGAGCGGGCCGATCCACCGCGCGCTGCTGCCGAAGATCGCATCGATTCTCTCCGCGCCCGACCGCTACGAGTACCTGTGGCGGGCCCGGTGGCAGCGCGTCCTCGCCGACATCGACCTGCTCGATGCGGGGGTCGCGACGCTCATCGACGCCCCCGACGCGGACGCGGTGCTCGTGCGGACGCCCCGCCCGCTGGACGAGCTCGCCGTCCACCCCCGCACCGATCGCGGCGTGGTGGTGACCAGCCTTCCGGACGGGCGCGTCACGGCGGTCCAGCGGTACGAGTCGTGGGTCGAGTTCGCGCCCGAGGGCACACGCGAGCGGATCTCCCTCGTTCCGGTCGCCGCCGAGCTGAGCGCGCTCGACCCGGGCGCCCAGTGGCGGGGGGACGGGCCCGAGATCGCCCGAGCGAAGCTCAGCGCGACGGACGCGATGGGCAACGCGGTCCCGGCCGGGCTCGACGCCGCGGTCGTGATCGAGGCACTCGCTCGCGCCAGACAGGCCGCGCCGGGCGGCGGCCCGCGTCTGCTCTAGCATGGGCCAGATGCGTTGGCCGCATCGAACGCGCCCCGCCAGCGCGGCGCCGCCCCCGTCTCGAGCGGTCCGACGCTGACCAGCCAGCACGCGATCGACCCACCGCTCGCCGAGCGGCGGCTCTGTTTCGTCCTCGGCAAGGGCGGAGTGGGCAAGAGCACGGTCTCGGCGGCGCTCGGGATCGCCTACGCACGCCAGGGCCATCGCACGCTGCTGCTGGAGGTCGCCGGCCGTGACCGGCTGTCGCGACTGCTCGACCGCGCCGACGCGTCCACGGAGCCGACCGTCGTCGGAGAGGGCCTGTACGCGGCGACGATCGACCCCGAGGAGGCCACCGAGGAGTATCTGCGCGGCCAGCTGCCGGTGCGGGCGATCGCGGACGTGCTGGCCGGGAGCAAGACGTTCCGGACCTTCACCCAGGCGGCCCCCGGCCTCAAGGAGATGGTCACGCTCGGCAAGATCTGGAGCTACGCGGTCGAGCTTCGCCCCGACCAGGAGGCCCCCGAGTGGGACCGGCTCGTCGTCGACGCCCCAGCCACCGGCCACGCGGTCGCGCTCCTCGAGACCGCCGCGAACGTGCGCGAGATCGCCCAAGGCGGGCCGATCCACGAGCAGGCCGAGCGGATCCGCGAGGTGATCTCCCATCCGGCGGCAACGGGAATCGCCGTCGTGGCGCGGCCGGACGAGCTCCCCGTCTCGGAGGCGCTCGACGCGATCGATCGCCTGCGCGCCGCTGAGCTTCCCGTCGCCGCGGCCATCCTGAACTGCATCACGCCACGGAGGTTCTCTGACGAGGACGTCGCCGCGCTCGAGTCCGCACGGGCGCTGGTGAACGGGTCCGAGCGCGGAGCGATCGACGCGGCGCTCGCAGAGTCGAGACGGGCGGCGCGGGAGGCGCGGCACGCCCGCGACCTCGAAGGTGGCGGGGTGCCGGTCATCAGGCTGCCGCTGCTCGCGCGCGGCGCCGGACGGCTCGCCGGCCTCGAGGAGCTCGCGTCCGCTGTCACGGACGGGTTGTCGCAACGGGCCGGGGTCGCGTGATCGAGGCGGCGCTCGAGCGCAGGGTCGTCGTCTGCTGCGGCGCCGGCGGGGTGGGCAAGACGACCGTGAGCGCGGCGGTCGCGCTCGAGCTGGCCCGGCGCGGACGACGCGCGGCCGTCGTGACGATCGACCCGGCGCGCAGGCTCGCCGACGCGCTCGGGATGGCAGGGCTCGGGGACGAGCCGACCGAGGCGGACGGCGCCGCCCTCCGCGCCGCCGGGGCGCCCGCGTCCGGTCAGCTGTGGGCACTGCAGCTCGACGCGAAGGCGACCTTCGACCGCCTCGTCGCACGCTACGCCCCCGACGAGGAGGTTCGCGAGCGGATCCTCGCGAACCGCATCTACCAGCACCTGTCGGGCGCGGTCGCCGGATCCCAGGAGTACATGGCCGTCGAGCGTCTGCACGAGCTGCTCGAGGATGGCCGCTTCGACCACATCGTCCTCGATACGCCCCCGGCCGAGAACGCGCTCGACTTCCTCGACGCGCCGGAGCGGATGACCCGCTTCGTCGGAGGAAAGGCGCTCCGGGTGCTGACCGCGCCGGCCGAGGACTCGGCGTGGCTCGGCCGACGGGCGCTCGCGGCCGGGACGTCCGCGGTGATGGCCGTGCTGCGGCGGGTGACGGGCGCCGAGCTGCTCGACGACATCGCCGAGTTCCTCTCGTCGTTCGAGGGGATGTACGCAGGGTTCGCCGAGCGCGCCGGCGAGGTCAGATCGCTATTGACGAGCGACGAGGCCGCGTTCCTCGTCGTCGCCGCCCCCGAGGAGGAGCCCGCGGCCGCCGCGGTCGAGCTGGTCCGACGGCTCGAGGAGGACGGGTTTCCCTTCGCCGGGATCGTGCTCAATCGCGTCCACCGACTCCCACCGGGCGCACCCCGCGACGTCGACGATCTGGCCCGCAGGCTCGACGCGCTGGGAGCGCCCCGGGCCCCCGCGCTGGCCGCCGCCGTCCTGGAGGCGCTGGAGGACGCCCGCGCGGTCGCGATTCGCGACCTCGACCTGCGCGAGGGGCTCGCGGCGGCCGCCGGGGGGCCGGCCGCGGCGGTGATCCCGGCGCTCGAGCGCGAGCCGGTCGACGTCGCCGGCCTGGCCGAGGTGGCCGGCGCGCTCGTGAGCCCGAGCGTGTCGGCCAAACGAGGGCCGATAGCATCGTTGGGATGACGTCCGAGCCCGCGACGAGCGCCGAGGAGCGCGCGCAAGCCGCTGAGGACTCACTCAGCGAGATCCGCGCGAAGGTCGCCGACGGCACACCGCTCGTCGGCTCGATCGCAACCAGCTTCCAGCGCGCCGTCGTCGCGGCGGATCCGTTCGCGACCGAGGAGACGCTGCTGACGCTCACGGCCGTCCGCGGGGCGCACCTCTACGAGACGCTGGTCTCGTGGGCGCCCTTCGTCGCCGGCGAGCGCGTTCTCGATGTCGGCTGCGGCGCGGGCGGTGCCGCGTTCGCCGCCGCGGACGTGGTCGGCCCGACCGGCTTCGTCGCCGGCGTCGATGTCGTCCCCGAGGCGGTCCGGGCCGCCGAGGGCCGCATCCCCGCGGGAGCCCCGATCCTGTTCCGCGTGGGTCGGGCCGAGTCGCTGACGACCTTCGAGGACAAGAGCTTCGACGGCGTGATCGCCAGCCTGCTGCTCGACTGGATCGACGATCTGCGTCGCCCGCTCGAGGAGGTCGCCCGGCTCCTTCGCCCCGGCGGCCGCTTCGTGGCCAGCGTGATGGCGTTCGATCGCCTCCGCGCCGCCGACGCCGAGTTCATGGGTCAGGTGCTGGCCGTCATCGGGCGGAACGCCCCGGGCGCCCTGGCCGGGCGCGCGAGCCGAGCGAGCATCCCCGACGAGCCCGACGACGCGCAGGCGTTCAAGGACGCCGGATTCCTCACGCCGGAGGAGCTCGACGTCACGCTCGGGGCCGTGATGGAGCGCCCGGAGGACGCGTGGCCGCTCTTCTCGCGCAGCCTGCTCGGGGCGATCCTGGACGAGAACGGCCAGAAGGATCTGTGGCAGACCCTGGCCGACCTCATGCCGCACACGCTCTACATCCCCGTGCGCTTCCTGCGCACGCGCCGGCCCGGCTAGCCGATCGGCCCCCGCGCGAGCGCGCTCAGGCCGGGAGCGGGCGGAGTCGGGTCTCCCGCACCGAGCCAGGCCTCCCCGTAGGTGCGCATCGCGGCGACGATCGGCAGGAGCGCCTCGCCCTTGGCGGTCAGGCTGTACTCGACCCGAGGCGGCATCTCGGCGTACTCGCGCCGCTCGAGAACCCCCTCCTCCTCCAGCGCGCGGAGCCGCTGGGAGAGCGTGCGCGGGCTGATTCCCTCGAGCGAGCGCTGGAGCTCGCCGAACCGAATCGGCCCCTCCGCGAGGTCTCGCAGGAGCAAGAGCGTCCACTTGCCGGACACGATCCTCGCCGTTGCGAGGACAGGACACACGGCGTGCAAATCCGCATCACGCGACATTCGTCACGAAAAGTAGCACCCCCTCCGAGAAGTGCCGACCGGCGGGGGCAGGTCAGCCCAGGCCACATGTCCCGGAGGCATCTCGGCCGGGCGGCAGTACCCTCGTAGCCGATGGCGGAAGAGCCCGAGGACGCTGAGAACGATCGCGGCGCGCGCGGCGGCCGGCCGACCCCCAAAGCCATCCTCGCCGCGGTGGGCGTCACGCTCGTCGTCGGGCTCGCGGCTGTTGGTGTCGCCAGCCTGCTGAACGACCCGGTCGGCGCGGGCGCTCGCGATGCCGCCCGGCCGATCGTCGCGGGGCCGATCGTCGCCCCCGGGCAGGAGCTCACGGGTGGTCCGAGCGATCTGCCGCCGTTGGCGGTCGTCCTCGATCAGCCGCCGCCGCGCGGCATCGGGTCGCTCCCGGCCGAGGACCAGATCCCGCGGCTGCAGGCGCTGGTCGCCAGTGGGGCCGAGCCTCGGCGCCTGGTCGAGCTCGGCGCGGCGCTGCAGGCGACCCGGCGACTCGAGGAGGCCCGCGAGGCATTCGAGGACGCCCTCTCGCGCAACCCCGGCGACGTGGCGGCCCGCGTGGGCCTCGCGATCACCCTGGGTGGACAGGGACCCGACGGGCTCGACCAGGCGGCCCGCGACCTGTCGGACCTCGAGCGACGCTACCCCGACAACCAGATCGTCGCGTTCAACCGCGGCTGGGTCGGCATCTACCTGCGCGACGCCGAGATGGCCCGCCAGGCGTGGGAGCGCACGGTGGAGATCGACCCCGACAGCCGGTTGGGACAGACGTCCGCCCAGCTGCTCGAGGCGCTCGAGCAGGACCAGGGCCAGGGCGGCACCACCACGACCCCGTAGGTCGCGGTTGGCCATCGGCGAGGAGCCGTCCTCGCCTCGGCGAACACTTCACCGGGAACGCACGGGCGCTTAACCGGGGCTTAAGGCGGCGGTGGGAGAGTGCCCCGAGTCCAACGGAGAGCCTCTCGTCGATCACCGGAACGTCCGATCGTTCCGGTTGACTTCAAGAAGTGAAGCGTTAGACTACGAACAACTGTTCGAACCAATCGGCTCCGACGCGCGTGCTCACGACGAGCACGGCGGCGGGTCTGGAGGATGAGACGACGTGAGTGTCACGATCGAGAAGCTGACCGAGACCGAAGAGGTGCAGAACCTCATTGCCCGGGGCCAGGAGCAGGGCTTCCTGAGCTTCGACGAGGTCGCGCAGTCGGTCGCGGGGGTCGATGTCGACGAGGCCACGGCCGAGGAGCTCTACCGCGTCCTCGACGAGGCCGGTGTCGAGCTGCTCGACCAGGCCGAGGCGCAGGAGCGCGCCGCCCAGCTCGCGGCCGAGGCCGACAAGCCTCGCCGCCTCAACCTCAAGGCCGACACGAGCACCGACTCGCTGCAGCTCTTCCTCAAGGACGTCGGGAAGGTCCCGCTCCTGACCGCCAAGCAGGAGGTCGAGCTGGCCAAGCGGATCGAGATGGGTGACCTCGAGGCCAAGCAGCACATGGTCGAGTCCAACCTGCGGCTCGTCGTCTCCATCGCCAAGAACTACCGCAACCAGGGGCTGGCGTTCCTCGACCTCATCCAGGAGGGAACGCTCGGGCTCGTGCGCGCGGCCGAGAAGTTCGACTACCGCAAGGGCTACAAGTTCTCGACCTACGCGACCTGGTGGATCCGCCAGGCGGTCGCTCGCGCGATCGCCGACAAGGGTCGGACGATCCGGATGCCGGTCCACGTGGTCGAGAAGCTCAACAAGATCAACCGCGCGGAGCGCAAGCTGGTCGGCGAGCTCGGCCGCGAGCCCTCGATCGAGGAGATCGCGGAGGCAGTGAAGCTGCCCGAGGCCGAGGTCGAGTCGATCAAGCGGAGCGCCCAGACGCCGGTCTCGCTCGAGAAGCCGGTCGGCGACGACGAGGAGTCCGAGTTCGGGCAGTTCCTGGCCGACGAGAAGGCCCCGGCGCCCGATGGGGCCGCCGAGACGGTGCTTCGCAACGAGGGCCTTCGGGACGTCCTCAACACGCTGAGCTACCGCGAGCGGCGGGTGCTCGAGCTCCGCTACGGGCTCGGAGGCGAGCACCCGCGCACGCTCGACGAGGTCGGCCGCACGTTCAACGTCACCCGCGAGCGGATCCGCCAGATCGAGAACCAGTCGCTGCAGAAGCTGGCCTCTTTGGCCGAGGCACAGCGCCTGCGCGACGTCGCCTAGCGCGACGACGACAAGTCCGGGAACCCAGGGCAACGCCCCGACCGAGGTCGGGGCGTTGTTCGTTGTGCGTCGCTCCGCGCTCGCTCAGCCGGCTCGAGCCGTCTTCTCCTCGGCGAGCTCCTTCGCCAGCTCGGCGGCGACCGTCGTCGAGACGCAACCCAGGATCCCGTCGACGACCGCGCCGCTCCTCAGCACCCGATCGACGGCCCGGACGATGGCGCGCTCGCAGCTGGCGCAGGGCCAAGCGGCCGCCATCGCGTCGTGAAGCTGGCCGCGACGGAAGATTCCGAGCTTCCGATAGACGTTCGAGAGGTGGAACTCCACCGTTCGGCGTGAGACTCCGAGCAGGCGCGCGATCTGCTCGTTGTCCATGCCGCTCACGACGTGGCCGGCCACCTCGCGCTCGCGGGTGGTGAGCTCACGCCGCTCGGCAGAGCCGACACTCGCACCGTCGGGGCTCCAGCGGATCGCCGGCGATCGCGGGTGGCGGCCCGCGTTCTCTCCGGCCGCTCCGTCCATCGCGTTCACCTCCATCCGTTGTCGGTGAGGTGAGGCTATTCGTGGGCATTGCAGGGGGAATCCTCTGACCTGTGTATTTGGCTCCTGTGGGTTGCGTATCTTGGGCTGACCCGCGACCTGAGCGAGCGGACCCCGGGAGGACACCGTCCCCGCGCCAGACGCACTGCCTGCGACATCGCGGCGGCGCACGCTCTTGGCCACGTCGACCGTCGGGCGCGACGACGTGCTCGGGTTGATCGACGAGGCGCTCGAGCAGGGCGAGGACGAGCGTGCGGTGCTCTGCATCTCGGGCGAGGCCGGGCTCGGCAAGACGCGCCTGGCCAAGGCGGCGGCGTACTGGGCCCACGAGCGCGGGCGAATGGTCCTGAAGGGGCGGGCCACGCCGGTCAGCTCGGCGCTCCCGCTCGAGGTGTTTCGGAGCGCGGTCCGGGAGTCGCGTCGGAGCGCCGACGAGCGCCCGGTCCCGCCGGACGGCCTGGCGGCGTCGTTCGAGCGATGGCTGCTGCCCGAGCTCGGGCAGGCCGCCGACGTCGAGCTCGACATCGTCTTCGAGGCCGCCTGCCGCTACTTCTCGGGGTTGGCGGCCGAGGCCGGCCTGCTGCTCGTGCTGGAGGACCTGCACCTGGCGTCACCGTCCTCGTGCGAGCTGGTTCGACACCTCGCCGAGTCGCTGCCCGAGTCCCCCATCACGATGCTCCTGACGTTTCGCGAGGGTGAGGCCGGCCCCCACGTGAACGCGATGCGCCACGCGCTGCTGCGGGAGCGGATCGCCGAGGAGCGCGCGCTCGCGCCGCTGGAAGAGCACGCCGTGGGCGCGATGCTCGAGGACATCCTCGGCGTGCCGCCGGAGCGACGCACGCTCGAGACGATCGCGACCATGAGCGGGGGGAATCCCTTCGTGGTCGAGGAGCTCGTCCGGAGCGCCGCCGACGAAGGGCTGCTGATCGAGGAGGCGGGCCAGCTCGACCCGAAGGGAGAGCTCACCATTCCCTGGACCGTGCGGGAGATGCTGCTCTCACGCCTGCACCGGCTGCCCGAGACCGACAGGGATCTCCTGTCGTGGGCCGCGGTCGCCGGCGACACGTTCGATGTCTCCATCGTCTCGAGCGCCGCCGCGATGCCGGCTCCCGAGTGCGCGGCGGCGGTGAGCCGGCTCTGCGACGCGGGGCTCCTGCGCGACGACGATCAGTCGATCGGGGGCCAGCTCGTGGGCTTCCGCCACACGCTCACGCGCGATGCGGTGCTCGAGGAGATGATCGGCGCCGAGCGAGTCAATCGCCATCGAGCCCTCCTGCTCGCGTTCGAGGACCGGTTCGGCGCAGAGGACGAGGAGCACCTCGAGGAGATGCTCGGGCACGCCCTCGCGTCCGACGATCGGTCGCGCGCCTTCGCATACTCGGCCAGGGAGGCGCGGCGGACGCTCGGCCTGGGCGCGCTGCTCGAGTCGGAGGCGCACCACGAGCGCGCGCTCGAGCTCTTCGACCCAGAGGACGGGCACGACGCTCGGGCCGAGATCCTCATGGGACACGGGTGGGTGACCGACGCCGCGGGAAGCCGGGAATCCGCGACCCGATCCTTCCTCGCGGCCCGCGAGGAGTTCTTGGCCGGTGGGAACGAGATCCGCGCCGCGACCGCGCTCGCTCGCGCCGCGGACGCGCGCTGGCAGATGCACGATCGCGCCGGCGCGCTCGACGACCTCCGGGCCGCCCTCGAGGAGCTCGCGGACGCCCGCACGGCCGCAGGCCCCGATCCCGGCCTCGACACGGCCTACTTCGAGGTCCTCACCAGGCACGCGCGCACCCTCGTCGCCTCGGGCGATCCGCGGGCCGCGCTCGAGATCGCCGCACGAGCCGAGTCGCTCGACACCGACGAGTCGGCGTTCACGCACACCCTGCGCCAGGACCTGCGCATCGCGGTCGCGACGGCGAGAGCGCACACCGGGGAGATCCCGGAGGCGGTGGAGACGCTTCGGGACGTGCATCGCACCGCCCGCACGGACGGTGACGACGCCCTCGCGATCCGCGCGCTCCTCGCGCTGACCGAGGTCCGCGTCGACCAGCCCGGGGAGGCGGCCCCGGATGCGGATGCCGCGGTGCGCCTGGCTCGCGCCAGGCGGTTTCCCCGCCTCGAGGCCAGAGCGGTCACGATGCGGGCCGCGGTGTTCGTCGAGTCCGGGGAATCGGAGCGCGCCGAGGACCAGGCGGCCCAAGCCGAGGAGATGGACGCGACCAGGCGAGACGCCGCGGCCACGGTCCTCCTGCGGACGGTCCGGGCGATGCTCGCCCGTCGTCGCGGCGCGCTCCGAGAGGCGACGGAGCTGTTCGAGGGCATCCTGGCCGACACCGAGTCCGGCGAGGTGTGGGAGTGGGCGTGGCTGGCCCGGACCGGCCTTGCGCGGACGGCACTCGCGGCCGGCGAGCCCGCGACGGCCCAGGAGCTGCTCGATCCAGCGCTCGAGCGCTGGTCGGGGATCCCGGGCGGTCCGCCGAGGTTCGTCACCGCGCTCTTCTCGACGGCCACCGAGGCCGCATGCCACTCGGGTGACGCCCTCGCGGCGCGCCGGCACGCCCAGACGGTCGCCGACATCTCCCCCGGCCCGCTCGCCGACTACGCCTTCGCCCTCGTGGGGCTCGCCGAGGGGCGCCGTCCCGACGCCGCACCCGTCCTCGCGGCCGCCGAGGAGCTCGAGGCGCGCGGCCGTCACCCGGAGGCCGCGCGAATGCTCCTGACCGGCGCCGAGGCCATGAGCGAGGCACGCGACGGACGGGAGGGCGCGACCGAGCTCGCGGACCGCGCCCTACGCCTCTATCGCGAGATGGACGCCGAGTCCTGGGCGCATCGAGCCGAAGGGCTCCTGCACCGGCTGGGACGCCGCAGCCGCCGACGGGGCGGCTCGGACGGCGACCGGCTCACGCTTCGCGAGGGCGAGGTGCTCGGCCGCCTCGTCGCCGGCCGGACGAATCGCGAAATCGGCGAGGACCTGCACATCACCCAGGCGACGGCCGCCCGGCACGTCTTCAACATCTTCTCGAAGCTGGGCGTGCACTCCCGCGTCGAGGCGACGCGCGTCGCGCTCGAGCGGGGTCTCGTCGAGGACGCGATGGACGGACCCGATCCCGACGCCGAGGGGTGAGCGCCGCCGCTCGGACTTGCAGGGCAGATGGCGGCCGTTACAATCTTCCATTCCGCCGCGGGGTGGAGCAGTCTGGTAGCTCGTCGGGCTCATAACCCGAAGGTCGCAGGTTCGAATCCTGCCCCCGCTACTCACGAGGGCCCTGGAGACAGGGCCCTTTCTTGTGCTCCGAGCGCGTGGGCCGTCCACGCGAAGCTCGGCCGCTCGTCCCGGCCCCGCGAGGCGCCCTCAGGCCTTTTGGCGCCTGCGCACGACGAGCTCGTAGCCGGGCCCGAGGAGGAGGGCCAGCCCCACGCCGACACCGGTCGCCACGATGCGCTCGCCACCCAGCGCCGTGTCGACGCTCGGTGCCGAGGAGTACCAGAACAGGGACAGCGCCAGGAACGTCGCATAGCCGCCGCTCACGTACCAACGGCTCGACTGCGTGCCGCCGGCGATAGCCAGGACCGCCAGGACCGCGATCGCGTAGACGACGGCCGACGAGGTGGCCGTCGTGAGGAGCAGGGCGAGCACGGCTCCGCCGACGACCGACACGGTCCGCCCGATGCTCCGCTCGAGCGCGACCCCGGGGTCCGGGCGCATGACGAGCATCCCGGCGGCCGGAGCCCAGCCAACGTGGCTCCAACCGGACGCGTAGCCGATCACCGCAGCGATGCCGCCCACCAAGCCGAGCCGGAGGGTGTAGTGCGCGGGCGGCTCACGGGGTTGGGCCGGAGGAGCGGGCTCGATCCGCTCGGGCCAGGCGAGCGAGACCAGCCACGCGAAGGCGCAGGTCGCAGCGAGGACCGCGGCGATGGTCGCGGTGGTCGCCAGCTCGCCGGCGAATGAGAATCCGGCGGCGAACAGCGGAAGGCCGAGAAAGAGCACGACCCGGCCGACCGCCGCACCCTCGGACATGCGCACCGCACCGAAGGTTCCGATCAGCAGCGCCGGCACCGCGATCCACGCCCAGGGCCCGACGATCGAGCCGACGACGAAGCCCACCCCGACGACCACGCCGGCGGCCAGCGTCGCGATCCTGCGCCGGCGCCGTGGGGGGATTCCGACGGAGATCGCAAGGAGCGCGCCGAGCGCCACTGCCAGTCCGCTCTCGGGGTCCACGAGCGCAACCGCGACAGCCGGAACCGCGCAGACCACACCGAAGAGCGCCAGGTCCCATCGCCAGCTCACGGCTGCCTCCGGGGCCAGCCGTCGTCGCTGCCCGACGCCGTCGGGCCAGCCCCGAACCACCTGGGCGCGGTGCGATCAGGCGGGCGCACGGCCGACACGCGACGGCTCGATCGCCGCCGAGGGCCGACCCCCGCCGAGTTCGGCCGGCCGTCAGAACTGTTCGCCGTCAGGTAAGCCCGACGTAAGGTCGTCGACTTAGCGTGCCCCCCGCTCGTCGAGAAACGAGCGCAACCGAGCACACACCACGGGGGAGTCGTTCGATGAAGCGAATCGCGCTGAGCGCAGGTGCGGCGGCGTTGGCGATCG
Organism: Thermoleophilia bacterium; assembly: GCA_028285405.1. Taxonomy (GTDB): domain Bacteria; phylum Actinomycetota; class Thermoleophilia; order Miltoncostaeales; family Miltoncostaeaceae; genus JANQPH01. The sequence goes on along the minus strand of JANQPH010000037.1, from coordinate 19,469 downwards.
GAGGGGCGGCGGCGATCGGCCTGACCGGAGGGTCGGGCGCCGCCGAGGCATCCGGCTACGACGGCAAGCGCACGTACGAGGTCACGGTCACCAACCTGACGCCGGCGGGCAGCCAACCGCTGTCGCCGCCGCTGCTGGTCGTGCACAACCGGCGCGCCGATGTCTGGAGCACAGGCGGCGCCGCGAGCCATGTCGTCGCCAACATCGCCGAGGACGCCAACAACGGGCCGGCCGAGCAGCTCCTCGGGCAGGTCCGCGGCGTCAAGAGCGTCGAGACCGGTGTCGAGGAGGGCGCGGCCGGTCCGGCTCCGATTCCGCCGGGCGCCTCCCAGACCTACGAGATCGCGGCCCGGCCGCACCAGCGCCTGAGCCTGCTCTCGATGCTCGTCAACACGAACGACGGCTTCACCGGGCTCGACTCGGTCCGGATCGGGCGCAAGTACCGGAGCTTCGAGGCACCCGCGTACGACGCCGGGAGCGAGGCGAACAACCAGCTGATGTCCCACATCCCGGGCCCCTGCTGCGGCAACGCCTTCGTGCGCGACCCGGAGGGCAACCTGATCTCGATGCACGCGGGCATCGAGTCGGGCGTCGGCGAGCTGGACCCCGCGGTCTACGGCTGGGACGGCAACGTGGCCAAGATCGAGATCGAGCGGGTCCGCAACCGCCGCTAGGCGAGCCGCGTCTCGGCCGAAGGCAGGGCCGGCCGCCCTCGACGGCGACCGGCTCTGCCGGCCGGCAGGTCCGCGCGTGCCGCCGGCGAGGCCCCGGACTCGGCGCCCGTGGGCGTCGGCGTCACGTGCGCTTGGAGTTGACCAGGCCCGCGAGGCTGTCGAGGGTCTCGAACGCGTCGGCGGTGACGTCGTCGCCGTCGAAGCGGATCGCGAAGCGCTGCTCGAGGGCCGTCACCAGCGTCAGGACCGCCATCGAGTCGAGCTCGGGGATCGCGCCGAGCAGGCGCGTGTCCGGGCCGATCTCGCCTTCGCGGTCGGCCAGGTCGAGCGCGTCGACCAGGACCGCCTTGACCTCCTGGACGTCTACTGCCGCATTCGTGTTCATCTCGCCTCTCGTGTGTGGGTCACACCAGCACCTCGACGGGTGGAGGGTGGCTGAGGAATCCGGTCGGGCTCGCCGTGAGCCCGTAGGCGCCCGCCTGGAACAGGACGACGAGGTCGCCGACGTCGGCGCGCGGCAGGGTGGCTCCGTCGGCCAGCAGATCGAGCGGCGTGCACAGGCACCCGACCACCTCGACGGTCTCGCGCTCGGCGGCAGCGGGCCCGGCGACGGCGACCGGATAGTTGCGGCGGATGACCTGGCCGAAGTTGCCGGACGCCGCGAGCTGGTGGTGGAGCCCACCGTCCACGACGAGGAAGGTCTTGTCGCGTGACTCCTTGCGGTCGACGACCCGGGTCACGTAGACGCCGCACTCGCCGACGATGTACCGGCCGAGCTCGACGACGACCCGGGCGTCCGGCAGCTGCGGCCGGATCGCGTTCGTGACCAGGTCGTCGAGGTTGTCCCCGATCGCGCCGAGGTCGAGCGGCTCGTCCCCGTCGAAGTAGGGAATCCCGAAGCCGCCCCCGACGTTGAGATACCGCGGCGGCTCCGGAGCGTGGGTGGCGAGCTCGAGCACCAGCTCGACCGTGCGCCGCTGCGCCTCGCAGAGGATGCCGGCATCGAGGTTCTGCGAGCCGGCGAAGACGTGGAAGCCGACGAGGTCGATCTCGGCGCTCGCGAGGCGGTCCATCAGCGCGGGCACGCGCTCGGAGTCGACCCCGAACTGCTGCGGGCCGCCCCCGAGCCGCATCCCGGATCCCTTGACGCTGAAGTCGGGGTTGACGCGGATGGCGGCGGTGGGCCGCAGGCCGAGGCGCTCGCCGGTCGCCACGAGGCGGTCCGCCTCGCCGCCGGACTCGATCTCGACGAGCACGCCGGCCGCGACGGCCTGGGCGAGCTCGTCGTCGGTCTTTCCCGGCCCGGCGAAGCTGATCCGGTCGGCGCCAATCGGCGTGTCGAGCGCGACCAGCATCTCGCCGGCCGAGGCGACGTCGAGGCCGTCGACCAGGCCGGCCAGGTGCTGCACCACCGCGGGCATCGGGTTCGCCTTCACCGCGTAGCCCAGCTCGATCTCGTCCGGCAGCGTCGCGCGCAGGAGCGCGATCCGCTCGGTGAGCAGCTGGCGGTCGTACGCGAAGAACGGGGTCTGCCCCACCCTGGCCGCGAGCCGATCGAGCGGAACACCGCCGACGGCGTCGATCGTGTCGCTCACTGGTCGATCTCCGCGCGCAGCGCCTGGCGGTCGAACTTGCCGTTCGGGGAGCGCGGCAGCTCGTCGCGCGTGTGGATGTCGGCCGGCACCATGTAGCGCGGCAGGTCGCGGGCGAGCTGGGCCCGCAGCGCGTCCGGGTCGATCTCGTGCCCGCTGGCGGGCCGGACGACCAGCGCGATCCGCTGCCCGAGCCGCGCGTCCTCGACGCCGAACGCGACCACGTCGCCGACCTCGGTGATCGCGTCGGCGACCTCCTCGATCTCGGACGGGCTGACCCGGTAGCCCGAGGTCTTGATCATCTCGTCGCCGCGCCCGACGAAGTAGAGGAAGCCCTCCTCGTCGGCGACCACGCGATCCCCCGACCAGACTGCGGTCTCGGGACAGGTCAGGCCGGGCTCGTGGCGGGGCGCCGGCCGGAAGCGCTCCGCCGTTCGCTCGGGGTCGTTCCAGTAGCCGAGCGAGACGAGAGCGCCCCGATGAACGAGCTCTCCCTCCTCCCCCGGGTCACATCGTGAGCCGTCGTCGCGCACGACGAGTATCTCGGCATTCGGGATCGCCTTCCCGATCGAATCGGGCCGTCGATCGACCTCGCGCGGGTCGAGGTAGGTGGAGCGAAACGCCTCCGTCAGCCCGTACATGAGAAACGGGCTCGCGCCGGGGAAGATCTCGCGGAGCCGGTCGAGGGTCGAGCGCTGCATGCGCCCGCCGGTGCTGGCGAAGTAGCGCAGTCCGGCGCTCGCCTCGGTGGGCCACTCCTGCTCGGCCAGCTGCGCCCACAGCGGCGGCACGCAGGTCATCCCGGTGATCGTCCGCTCCGCGCAGGTTCGCACCACGTCCTGCGGGAACAGGTAGTTGTGGAGGACGACCTCGGCGCCGGCCGCGAACGCCGTGGTCAGCTGGCTGAAGCCGGCGTCGAAGCTGAGGGGCAGGACGCCGAGCAGACGGTCCTCGGGGGTGTTCGGCAGATAGCCGTTGACGCTGTGCGCGCCGGTGACGAGGTTGCGGTGCGACACGACCACGCCCTTGGGACTGCCGGTGCTGCCCGACGTGTAGAAGATCGCCGCGGGGTCGATGTCGATGCCGCCGTGGGCCGGGGGCACCTGCGCCTCCTCGCCCGCGGGCCACGGACGAACGCGGGCAGCGACCAGATCGTCGGCGGCCTCGCCGACCACCACGACGTGCTCGATCGACGGACACTCGGCGAGCTCGTGCGCGAGCAGGCCGAGACGGTCGGGCGAGGTGAGCAGCACCTTCGCCGTGCAGTCCCGCAGGACGTGGCCGACCTGTCGCGACTTCAGCAGTGGGTTGAGCGGCACCAGCACGGTCCGCGTCATCGACGTCGCGACGGGAGCGATGGCCGCCTCGAGCCGCTTCTCGAGGTAGAGCGCGACGCGGTCGCCGACGGACACGCCGGCCTCGGACAGCACCGCGGCGAGCGCCGCCGCGTGCTCCCAGAGGGAGCCGTAGCTCAGCGTGGTCCCGTCGAAGCTGACCGCGGGCGCGTCCGCCTCGCGATCCACACGGGAGGCGATCAGGTCGTGCAGCTGGATGTGCATCGTGGAAGGCGGGCCGCTCAGGCCGGCAGGCACACGAGCTCGCTGTAGAGGTAGTCGATCTGCTCGGCGGCCAGACGCCCGCTGCGGAACAGCCGCGGCTCCGGCATCGTCTCGCGCGCGAGCGCCGGACGCTCGCCGACCAGACGCTCCTCGGCGACCTGGGCGACGATGCGATGCCGCAGCAGCAGGTGGGTGCCGAACGCGCGCATGAGGTCCCGGTAGAGGTCCGGGGCGCTCACGTAGAGCAGGACGAGAACGGGCATGCCCCTGCGCATCTCCTGCCGGGCGACGACGTAGCAATAGCCGACGCGCTTGCGCGCGAGCACGAAGTGCAGCGCGGCCTGAGCGCTCGCGTGGTCGCGGTAGATCTCGAGCTCACGGCCGGACAGGATGCGCTCGAGGACCCGCGGCTCGGAGCTGATCAACGTCCGCCGGGGCGAATACGGCACCGGGACGTTGGGAAGGGTCCACGCGCTCGTCTCCAGCGACTCGAATCCCAGCCGCTCGTCGATCGCGACCACCTCGACCGCGGGAGAGAGGTCCACGAAGCTGCGCTCGCCGTCGTCGAGGAGCGCCTTCAGCAGCCCCAGGCTGCCGGCGCGATGGCTGGGGAGGACGCACCAGGTCCCGAGGTTGCACATGCGCTCGGCGCGCCCGTCGATCTCGCGCTCGGACGGGTAGGCGACATAGGCGCCGACGACCTGCTCGCCGTCCACCAGCGCCACGCCGCACTCGGCGTCAGGGTCCCACGGTGCCCGCAGCGAGCGCACCCACACGTCGACCGGGATGTCCGGGTTCATGTTCGCGTGCAGGAACTCGCCGACGCGCTGGGCGTTGGACTCGGTGATCGGCACGACCTTGGTGGTGCCGGTGGCGGCGCTGCCGGGGGGAGTGGCCATGTCTGCGCGACAGGGTATGCGAACGGGCCCGGCATCACCACCGGGCTGCAAAGCGCCGAGATCGGCTCCGGTTGGGGGATACCGCTCCCCGGCGAGGACTCGCAGATGGTCGAGCGTCACGGTCCGCGTCGTGGCGCCACACGGGTGCGGACGGTCGCGAGGCGCCGGCCGAGCTACTCGGTCGGCTGCGCCGCCTCGACCCGTCTCGGAGCCCGGCGGGCGAGCAGGGTGAGCCCGACCACGATCGCCGCCGAGACGATCGCGAGCGCCACCGGGAGCACCCAGTCGTCGGCGGGGGGTGCCCCGAGGTCGGCGCTGTCGACCCCGTCCGGCCACGGCCACAGGACGCGCAGCGAGCCGAGCATCAGCCCGACCAGCGCGGCGACGATGAGGTCGTGGTACCGCTTCAGCGCAGCGTCGAGAACGGTCGAGAAGACCGCCAGCCCGATCACCGCGCCCAGGGCGAAGATGGCGAGCGTCCCGATGTCCCGGTCGTTGACCGCCGAGATGACGAACTCGTACATCCCGAGCATCAGCAGGATGAACGACCCCGAGATGCCCGGGAGGATCATCGCGCAGACGGCGAGGGCCCCCGAGCCGAGGATGGCCCAGATCGGCGGATCCGTGACGTCCCCGGCGCGGAGCGCGAGCAGGAAGAACGTTCCGATCCCCACCACGACTGCGATCACCGCGTGCTGGGCCGTCGGGCGCCGGATCATCGTCCACGCGACCCACACCGAGGCGGCCACGAGGCCGAAGAACACCCCGGCCATGTCCTGCGGTCGCTCCTCGAGTAGGTACTCGACCAGGCGGGCCAGCGAGACGACCGCGACCAGGAGCCCGACGAGCAGCGGGACGATCAGGAGCCAGTCGATCCCGAGGAACCGAGCGCGGGCCTCCTGGAAGCGGCCGCGGAGCGCGGCGCCGAGCGCGCGGGCCGCCTCGCTGATGGCATGGACGAGCCGCTCGTAGATGCCGACGAGCAGCGCGATCGTCCCGCCCGAGACACCGGGGACCGTGTCCGCCGAGCCCATGAGGAACCCGCGAACCAGATTGAGGAGGGCCTCCCGCCGCACGGGGCGGGAGGTTAGCGACGTGGCCCCCGGCGACTCAGGTCAGGCGGTCGACGGTGCCGTCGAACGGCCAGCGGCGGGTCGCCGCGCGACCGAGCGCCGCCAGCACGCCGAGGACCGCGAGGACGGCCACCCTCGGCGGGTACGAGTCCCGCCACGCCCGCGCGACGAACTGCCCCGCGTCGCGCACGGCGAGCCGGCACCCCGGACCGATCACGACATCGAGGTCGAGATCGACGAACGAGAGCACGTCGCCCTCGATCGACGGCGGGGTCGCGGCGTCGATCTTCCACCGGCGGGTCGCCCCCTCGCCCACGCGCGTCGCGACCCACCATCCGCCGGTGCTGGCGGAGCGCCAGGTGTCGCTCGTCGCTCGGGGCGCCCGCCCGGGCCGCTCGAGTAGGGTTCCTTCGGTCGTCAGCCAGATCAGCCGACCCGGAGACGGGCAGGTCGATCGGGCGGCCCAGCGAGAACTGACGGTGCCTCGCCACTTTCGTTTCTCGACTGTCATCCTGCGCAATGGCGAGATCCTCTCCGGTCGCAACGGTCAGGCTCGCTATTGGCCGGCCGAGCATGCGCCGAGATCGCCAGTGAGCGCAATCGAGGCCGGGGCACCGTTGGGCCGGCTCAACCGGTCCGAAACTCTTCGCGGCTGCCCACGATCACCCTGCGGGTGGGGGGCGATTCCGCGCTAGTCTTGGGATGGAGCTTCGTGTCAACCACATCGTCAGAGACCGTTCAGGCGCTCCTACCCGAGCTCGGTGAGTCGGTCACCGAAGGCGTCATCGTCGAGTGGAGGGTCGCCGAGGGCGACGAGGTCCAGAAGGACCAGACACTCCTCGACCTGACGACCGACAAGGTCGATGTCGAGGTCCCCTCGCCATCCGCCGGCACCGTGGTCAGGCTCCTCGCCCAGGCCGGTGACACCGTCGAGGTCGGAGCGGCGCTCGCGGAGATCGCTCCGGGCGGAGCGCTGGACGTTCCCGCCGCTGACGACGGCGGCAACGACGGCGCGTCGCCGAACGGCGGCGGACCGGCCGAGATCGTCCCGATCGTCCTCGGTGAGATGGAGTCCGTCACCGAAGGCGTCGTGGTCGAGTGGAAGAAGGCAGAGGGCGAGACGGTCGCCCGCGACGAGACGATCGTGGAGATCTCGACCGACAAGGTCGATCTCGAGGTGCCCGCGCCGGTGGCCGGCACGCTCGTGAAGATCGCCGTGGCGGCGGGCGAGAGCTTCGAGGTGACGCTGCCCCTCGGCGAGATCGCGGCCGGCGACGGCGCCGGCGCCGGGACGGCGAGCCCCAAGGAGACGCCGGGCTCGCAGCCGGAGCCGGCGCGTCGAGCGCCCACCGGCGCGCAGGCGGTTGCGCCCAGCAAGTCGTGGCCCGAGGTCTCCCCCCTGGCGCGGCGGCTGGCCGTCGAGCGCGGCGTCGACCTGAGCACGGTCGCCGGCAGCGGCCCCGGCGGGATCATCCAGCGTGGCGACGTGCTGTCGGCCGGATCCGCAGACCGCGGCGGTGCCGCACGCAAGTCGGCGCTCCCGTCGCAGCCCCTCCCCGACGGCGCCGAGCCGATGCGCGGGCCCGCCGCCGCGCTCGCCGCCTACATGGACGAGAGCCTCTCGATCCCCACCGCGACGACGTTCCGAACCGTTGGCGTCGGGATGCTGGAGGCACAGCGCAAGGCGCTGAACGACGACCTGAAGGCGTCCAACGCCGGCAAGAAGCTGACGTTCACGCACATCATCGCGTGGGCGATCGTCGAGGCAGGGCGCAAGTGGCCCGTGATGGGCACCGCGTTCCAGCACGACGACGGGACCCCGCACAGGATCCCGCGCGACCACGTGAGCCTCGGGCTGGCCGTCGACGTCGAGCGCAAGGACGGCTCGCGGTCCCTGCTCGTGCCGGTCGTCCGCGATGCGGACACGCTCGGCTTCGCGGAGTTCGTGGACGCCTTCGCCGACAAGGTCGGTCGCACAGTCGGCGGCGGCATCACGCCGGACGAGCTGCAGGGCGCCTCGATCACGCTCACGAACCCGGGCGGCCTCGGAACGGTCGCCTCGGTGCCGCGCCTGATGCCCGGCCAGGGAACGATCGTCGCGACGGGCGCGATCGCCTATCCCGCGGGCCTCGCCGGCGCGGATCCGGCCACGCTCGCGAGCCTCGGCATCGAGAAGGTCATGACGATGACCTCCACCTACGATCACCGGGTCATCCAGGGTGCCGAGAGCGGCGGGTTCCTCGCCGACATCGACGCGCTCCTGCGGGGCGAGGATCGCTTCTACGAGCGCATCCGGGAGGCGCTGCGCCTGCCCGCCGTCCCGCCCCCGTCGATCGCCGCGCCCGCCCCCGCCGAGTCGGTGGCGGCGCCGACCGGCGAGGCCGATGCCGATCTCCTCGCAGCGGTGGCGGCCGCGATGTCCCTCGTCAAGGCCCACCGCAGCCACGGCCACCTGGCCGCTCGGCTCGACCCGCTGGGATCCGAGCCACCCGGCGATCCGGCGCTCGATCCGGCGAACCTCGGGCTGAACGAGCAGAACATGTCGCAGATCCCGGCCTCGATCCTCAGGCTCGAGGTGCCGGGCGAGACCATGGCCGAGGCGCTGCCCCGCCTGCGCGCCGCGTACTGCGGAACCATCGCCTACGAGGTCGAGCACATCAGCGACCACGAGCAGCGCGTCTGGCTGCGGCAGATGATCGAGTCCGGGTCGCTCCGGGAGCCGCTCCCGAACGAGCACCGCGTCGAGGTCCTGGGGCAGCTCATCCGGACCGACACCATGGAGCGCTTCCTGCGTCGCAGCTATCTCGGCCAGAAGACGTTCTCGGTCGAGGGCCTCGATGCGCTGATCCCGATGATGAACGAGATCATCGAGCGCTCGTCCGAGCTCGGCGCGTCCGAGGTCGTGATCGGGATGGCCCACCGCGGGCGCCTGGCGACGATCACGCAGGTGGTGCACCGCCCGCTCGAGTCGATCCTCGCCGAGTTCGAGGGACACGCCCAGTACGACATCGATCCCGAGTCGGAGGAGGGCTTCCACGAGGCCGCGGGTGACGTGAAGTACCACTCGGGCGCCGAGGGCCTCTACCTGGCCAGGTCCGGCCACTCGGTCACGATCAAGCTCGCCTCGAACCCCAGCCACCTCGAGCATGTCAACGCGGTCGCCGAGGGATACACCCGGGCGCGCCAGTCCCTGCGCGAGGGCTCGACGCTGACCCACGACCCCGACGTCGCGGTGCCGCTGATCGTGCACGGTGACGCCGCCTTCTCGGGTCAGGGCGTCGTGGCGGAGACGCTGAACCTGTCGGCGCTGCCGGGGTACTCGACCGGTGGAACGATCCACGTGATCGCCAACAACCAGGTCGGGTTCACGACGGACCCCAACGAGGCCCGCTCGACCCAGCACCCGAGCGACCTGGCTCGCGGCTTCGACATCCCGGTCATCCACGTGAACGCGGACGACATCGACGCCTGCATGGCCGCCGTGCGCCTCGCCTGTGCCTATCGGGACCGCTACAAGCGCGACGTCCTGATCGACCTGATCGGCTACCGGAGGCTCGGCCACAACGAGCTCGACGAGCCCGCCTACACCCAGCCGGTCATGTACCGGACGATCACGGAGCACCCGTCCTCGAGCCGGCTCTACGCCGAGCAGCTCAAGTCGGAGGGCGTCGTGACCCAGGGGCAGGTCGACGGGATGATCTCCGAGTACGAGGCCACCCTCGTGGCGGCGCAGGAGAACGTCGTCAAGCGGGGCTCGCCCGACAACGACCGCCCGCCGGCCGAGCCGAGCAAGCGGCCCCCGGAGTGGACCTCGACCGCCGTGAACACCGCGGTGCCGGCCGACACGCTCCTCGCGCTGAACGACGAGCTGCTGCGGGTCCCCGACTCGATGACCTTGCACCCCAAGCTCGCGCCCCAGCTCGAGCGCCGGCGCGAGGCGGTCGGCCCGGATGGGGGCATCGTGTGGGCGCACGCGGAGGCGCTCGCGCTGTCCTCGCTCCTGATCGAGGGCGTGCCGGTCCGCCTGACGGGCCAGGACGCCGAGCGGGGGACCTTCAGCCAGCGGCACCTCGTGCTCCATGACGTCGGCGAGGGCGAGGAGTACACCCCGCACACCGGGCCGACGTTCACGCCGATCGCCGAGCTGCCGGGCGCGCGCGGAGCGATCGAGATCCTGAACAGCCCGCTGTCGGAGGCGGCCGCCATCGGGTTCGAGTACGGCTACTCGACCCAGCTGCCCGGCGCGCTGGTCCTGTGGGAGGCCCAGTACGGCGACTTCGCCAACGGCGCGCAGATCATGATCGACCAGTTCCTGGTGTCGGGCCGAGTCAAGTGGGGCGAGCGCTCGCGCCTCACCCTCCTCCTCCCGCACGGCTACGAGGGCAACGGGCCCGAGCACTCAAGCGCACGCCTCGAGCGCTTCCTGCAGCTGGCCGCCGAGGACAACATCCGCGTCGCCAACCCGAGCACGGCGGCCCAGTACTTCCACCTCCTGCGCCGCCAGGCGCTCTCGAAGCGGGTCCGCCCGCTCGTGGTCATGACGCCGAAGAGCCTGCTTCGCCTCAAGAGCGCGTCGTCGCGGCTCGAGGACCTCTCGGAGGGCGCGTTCCAGTCGGTGATTCCCGACGCGGCCGTCTCCGATCCCGCCAAGGTGCGCAAGCTCATCCTCTGCTCGGGCAAGATCGCCCACGAGCTCGACGCCAGCTCGAGCCGCGAGGGCCGGGACGACCTGGCGATCGCGCGCCTCGAGCTGCTGTACCCGTTCCCCCAGGACGACGTGCGCGAGCTGATCGAGGGGCTCCCGAACCTGCGAGAGGTCATCTGGGTCCAGGAGGAGCCGCGCAACATGGGCGCATGGGAGTACGTGCGTCGCAACGGCAACCTGCCCGCGCTGCTGCCGGAGGGAGTCTCGCTCGGATACGAGGGGCGCCCCCGGCGGGCGAGCACCGCGGAGGGCTACCCGCAGGCGCACCAGTCCGAGCAGGAGCGCGTCGTGCACGACGCGATCACCGGCTCTTGACCACTGTCGTTTGAGCAAGGAGACCGATGACTGACCCCAAGCGGGTCGTCGTCCTCGGCGGTGGGCCCGCCGGTGACGTCGCCGCTCTGCGCGCGGCCCAACTCGGGGCCGACGTGACGATGATCGAACGCGCCCAGCTCGGTGGCACCTGCCTGAACTGGGGCTGCATCCCGACCAAGTCGCTCCTGTCGACGGCCGACCTGCTCCGGCGGGTCCAGCGCGCCGACGAGTACGGCCTCGTGGTTCCCGAGGTCTCGGTCGACTTCGAGAAGATGATGGCGCGCAAGGACGACATCGTCTCCAAGATGCGCGATGGCGTTGCGGGCGCCACCAAGCGCAAGGGCGTGAACGTCGTGTACGGACAGGGCAGCCTCGACGGCGGCGAGGTCGTCGTGGGCGACGAGCGGTTCCCCTACGACGTGCTCGTGCTGTGCCTGGGCACCGAGCCGTCCGGCCTGCCGGGGATCGAGATGGACCAGCCGGCGGTCCTCACCAGCAACGACATCCTCGTGCTGGAGTCCATCCCGAAGAGCATGATCATCGTCGGCGGCGGTGTGATCGGCTGCGAGTTCGCGAGCCTGTTCGCGCCGCTCGGGACCGAGATCACGGTGGTCGAGATCCTCCCCCGCCTCCTGGCCGGCGTCGACACGCGCACCGCGAGCCAGTTCCAGCGACTCCTCGAGAAGGAGGGCGTGGCGGTGCACCTGGAGCGGACGCTCGAGGAGGTCACCGAGTACCGCGAGGACGGCGTGAAGGTGCGGCTGGACGACGGCACCGAGCTCGAGGCCGAGAAGCTGCTCGTCTCGGTGGGGCGGGCGCCCCAGACCGAGGGCATCGGGCTGGAGTCGGCCGGCGTCGAGGTCAACGAGCGCGGTCACGTCGTCGTGGACGAGTACCTCAAGACCGCCAACCCGAAGATCTACGCGGCGGGAGACTGCATCGGTGGGCTTCAGCTGGCCCACCTGGCCGAGGCCGAGGGCGAGCGCGCCGTCGAGAACGCGCTCGACGGAACCCCGATCCCGATGGACCGCACCGTCGTTCCCTCGTGCATCTACACGCATCCCGAGATCGCGGTCGTCGGCCTCAACGCAGAGGACGCCAAGGACGCCGGCTACGACGCCAAGGTCGGCCAGACCCGCTTCGCCGGATCGGGCAAGGCCCTCGGCGAGGGTGAGGCCGACGGCTTCGCCCAGGTCGTCTTCGACGCCGAGACCGGTCTGCTGCTCGGCGCCACGATCATGGGCGTGCACGCCGTCGAGATGATCCACGAGATCGGCGTGGCGATCTCCGACGGGCTGTCGGTCGAGGAGCTCGGTCACATCATCCACGCCCACCCGACGGTGAGCGAGATGGTCATGCACGCCGCAAAGCAGGGCGTCGGCACGGCGCCCTACCACAGCTAAACGCCGTTGCTCTCCCTGCCGCTGGAGCGGCGGGATCCCGCACGCGCCCTCGAGCGCGCAGGCGAGCTGCTGTCCGGCGTCGAGCGGGCCGGTACGGCGACCCTCGCCTGGTCCATGGTCGACAGGCCCGCCCTCGTGCTCGGTCGGGCCGGCAGCGAGCCGAACGTCGATCGCGGCGAGGCCGAGCGCCAAGGCATCGAGATCCTGCGCCGGTCGTCCGGGGGTGGAGCCGTGCTCTGGGACGGTGGGCTGCTGGCGCTCGACGTGGCGCTTCCGCCCGACCACGAGCTCGTGCTTGCCGACGTCGTCGAGACCTACGCCTGGCTGGGGCGATCGTTCGCCGCCGCGCTCGCGCGGATGGGCCACGAGCACGTCGAGCTCGTCTCGGTGGAGGTCGCGCGCTCACAGGCCCCGCCGCACGGACTGCTCGCGGCGGCGTGCTTCGGCTCGCTCTCGCCCTACGAGGTCACGATCGCCGGCCGCAAGGTGCTCGGCCTCTCCCAGGTCCGGCGGCGCCACGGAACGCTGCTGCAGGCGGGCCTGTTGCTCGAGCACGATCCGACGACGCTCGCCCGTCTGCTCGGATGGGATCGCGCCGCGGCCGAGCAGCTCGACCGCGTCACGACGACGGTGGGCGGGAGCCAACCGCAGGACGTGATCGAGGCCGTCGAGCGCTCGCTGCCCTGATCAGGGAAGCGGGTGCCCCACACGGGGTGTCCGCCCCGACACCCGCACGACGAGTGCCGCCGGACCGTCGACGGAGCGCTCCCAGAGATCCGAGAACGCATCCCCGAGCGCACCCTTGTGGTCGACCTGCTCCACGGTCGCCCCGTGCGCGCGTATGAGACCCGGCAGGTCGAGCTCCGGCTCGTCGAGCCGGAGCCCCGGCCACTCGGCCTCCGCCGATCCCGTGAGCCCCTCGAGCCCGGCGCGCAGGATCTCGTAGCCACGGTTGTCGGCGACCGCGAGCGCCAGCGGCGTCCGCTCCCGAGCCGCGGTCCAGAGCGCCGAGATCCCGAACAGCAGGCCACCGTCACCGTGCAGGCTCATCACACGCTGACCGGGGCGCGCCATCGCCGCGCCGACCGCTGCGGGGAGTCCCCACCCGAGCGCGCTCCCGCGGTGCGCCAGCCACGTCCCCGGTCGCCGGGAGCAGATCAGCGCGCGAAGGGCGCGACCCGACGTCACGGCCTCGTCGACGACGAGGTCGTTCGGACCGACCGATGATGCGACCGCGCTCGCGAAGGCGGCCGGCGGGATGCCGGGACCGCCGAGCTGCGCGACCGCCGCGCGCCGGGCGCGCCGCCGACGCTCGGCGATCTGACGGCGCACCACCCGCGAGCGGTCCGCGCTCGCAGCGTCCCGCGGTCCGAGCGCCTCGAGCAACGACCGGAGCGTCCGCCCCGGATCACCGACGAGGCCCACCTGCGGCCGGTGGTTCTTTCCGACCTCGTGCGGATCGACCTCGGCGTGCACGAGCCGGATCCCCTCCGGAAGGGGCGCTCCCGGGCTGTGACCGAAGAGGCGAAAGACCGGCATCCCGATGGCGAAGGCGACGTCGTGCGGCTCGAGCGCTCGCCGGATCTCGTCCCCGAAGGGCTGCAGCTGCCCGGCCCAGAGCGGGTGGTTCCAGGCGAGCGCGACGCGCGCGGCCATCGGCTCGCCGAAGACCGGCGCGCCCAGCCGCTCGGCGAGATGGCCGAGCGCTGACACGGCGTGGGCGTCGGCGACCCCGTCCCCGGCGATCAGGACCGGCGACCTGGCCTGCTCCAGCAGCCGGGCCGCGGCCTGGACGCGGTCGGGGGCCGGCTCGCGGGTCGCGGGCAGCGGATCGCGCGCGTCGGCACCGGCCGGCGCCGAGCCGGCCTGCACGTCGAGCGGAATGCTCAGCACCACCGGCCCGCGCGGGGGCGTGAGCGCGATGTCGATCGCGGCGCGAACGTCGTGGCCCAGCGCCTCACCGGTCGTCGGCTCGAAGACGGCCTTGGCGAGCGGTCGAGCCATCCCGAGCACGTCCCCACCGAGGAAGGGCTCGGTCGCCAGCAGCCCGCTCACCTGCTGGCCGACCGTCACGAGCAGGGGCACGCGCGTCCGGGCCGCGTTCAGGATCCCCGACAGCGCGTTGGCGATACCCGGCTGCACGTGGACGTTGGCGACCGCCAGCTGCCCGCTCGCCTGGGCATAGCCGTCGGCCATGCCGATCGCGGCGTGCTCGTGCAGCGCGAGGACGTAGCGGACCCGGTCCTCGCGCCGGAACGCGTCGAGTATCGGCAGCTCGGTCGAGCCCGGGTTCCCGAAGAGCCGGGTGACCCCTTCCGCGGCCAGCGCCGAGAGAAGCCAGTCGGCTCCGGTCGCCGCGTCCGTCAGGCCGTCAGTCCTCGAGGGGCGCCATGGTCAAGCCGGCGCCGTTCAGCTGCTCCCAGTAGAGCTCGGCCTGCTCGCGGGAGCCGCTCCAGACGCGTGCCCGCCCGCTGTTGTGGATCTTGTTCGCGAGCGCCATCCCGCGCTCGAAGTCGACGCCCGGGATGAACTGAGCGAGCGAGCGAGCGACGTGCTCGAAGGTGTTGTGATCGTCGTTCAGGACGACCACGTGGCACGGGCGCTCACCGCTGCCCTCGCCGGGGCGTGCGGGCCGCTCTTTTCGGACAGGTGGAGCCTCCGTGGTCGCCACGCCCGCCAGCATAGCTTGCGTGAAGCGGCGCAATTGCCCTGCAAACGGCCGATGCCGCGCCCCCCGGGCCAGGATGGCTTGAGTCGATCGCGGACGTGCCGAGATAGAGGCGGGAAGGAGAGGCAGCATTCCGGAACCGCAACGCAACGAGACCGAGCCCCGCCGCCGAGGACGGCTCGGCAAGATCCTGCTCTGGGGTGGGGCGCTCACCGTGCTCGTCGTCGTCGGAATCGTCGCGGCGATGTACCTGGCGACGCGAAGCGGCGAGGCGTCCGCGGACGACGCGCTCGACGACTTCCGAGACTCCGCGACCGTGGAGCGCACGGAGCCGGGCCTTCCGCCCGGGGGCGTCTACGGGTACGACGTCACCGGCTCGGAGACCATCAGCCAGGGCCCGATCGACATCACCCGCTCGTTTCCCGGCTCCGCTCCGGCGATCGTGACCCACACCGAGGACGGCTACGAGTGGGAGTGGCGGCTGTCGTCGGACCGGACCGAGACGCTCACGTACGCCGTGGGGGATCGCGGGGCCTCGACGACGGGAGGTCGTAGCGAGCTGGCCGTCGCCGGCATCACGAGCGACGTGGAGCGGACATGGACCCCGGCGGCCCTTCGCTTTCCGCTCCAGCCGAAGGTCGGGGATCGATTCTCCGACTCCGTGGAGGGCTCGGACGGAACTCGCCTGGACGTCGAGACCGAGGTGATCGGCACCGACACCGTCGAGGTCGGGGGCGAGCCGGTCGACGTCGCCGTGCTCGAGGCCACGCTCCGCTTCACGGGCGACAGCCCCGGGACGGTCGAGGAGGTTCTCACCTACGTTCCCGAGTCGGGTCTGCTCGTTCGCTTCGAGTCCAAGGAGGACTTCTCGGGGAGCGGCCAGCTCCGCTCGAGCTGGGACGCGAAGCTGACCTCCCTCCAGCCGGAGAGCTAGGGGGCACGCCCCCGGGGGATCCGCTCGGCGCCACCGCCGGGGCTACCATCCAGCGATGGCAGCCGCCTCGAGCCGTGACGCGCTCGCCGCCTTCGACCCGATCACGCGAGCCTGGTTCGAGCGCGCGTTCGCCGCGCCCACGCCGGCCCAGGAGATGGGATGGCCGGCCATCGCGGCCGGCCGCAACGCGCTGATCCTCGCCCCCACCGGATCCGGCAAGACGCTCGCCGCCTTCCTGTGGGCGCTCGACCGCCTCTTGGTCGAGCGGCTGGCCGGACGCCGGCCGCCGCGGGTCCTCTACATCTCCCCGCTGAAGGCGCTCAACTACGACGTCGAGCGCAACCTGCGCGGACCGCTCGCGGGCATGCAGGCGGTCGCCGCCGAGACCGGCACCGTGGCTCCCGACATCTCGGTCGCGGTCCGTACCGGCGACACCCCGCAGCGCGAGCGCCAGCGAATGCTCCGCCATCCGCCGGACGTGCTGATCACGACACCCGAGAGCCTGTTCCTGCTCCTGACCTCACGGGGTCGGGAGATCCTCGCCGGCGTCCGCTACGCGATCGTGGACGAGATCCACTCGATGGCGGCCACCAAACGTGGGGCGCACCTGGCGCTCAGCCTCGAGCGGCTCGAGGACGTCGTCCGCGAGGACGGTGGATCCCTGCAGCGGGTGGGGCTGTCGGCGACCCAGCGCCCGCTGAGCGAGATCGCGCGGTTCCTGGGCGGGCAGGAGGACACCGGCGACCCACGCGATGTCGAGATCCTCGACGCCGGCACCGCCCCCGACCTGGATCTCGAGGTCGTCGTCCCGGTCGAGGACATGCGCGAACTGGGCGAGCTGCCCGACCCCGAGGAGGACATCTCCGCGACCGCCGGTAGCGAGGGGCGGACGCGGTCGATCTGGCCGGCCGTCTACCCGCGGCTGCTCGAGCTCGTGCAGGCGCACACGTCGACGCTGGTGTTCGTCAATAACCGGCGCCTCGCCGAGCGACTCGCCCTGCGGCTGAACGAGATGGCCGACGAGGAGATCGCCCGAGCTCACCACGGCAGCCTGGCCCGCGAGCAGCGCACAGAGATCGAGGAGGAGCTGAAGGCGGGGCGGCTGCGCGCGCTGATCGCGACCAGCAGCCTCGAGCTCGGGATCGACATGGGCGCGATCGACCTCGTCATCCAGGTCGAGAGCCCTCGCTCGGTGGCCCGGGGGGTCCAGCGCGTCGGACGCGCGGGCCACGGCGTCGGCGAGACCAGCCACGGTCGGATCTTCCCCAAGCACCGGGGGGACCTGCTCGAGTGCGCCGCCGTCGTCGCGCGCATGCAGACCGGCGAGATCGAGCAGACGAAGGTGCCCCGGCTGCCGCTCGACGTGCTCGCCCAGCAGGTCGTCGCCGCGACGGCCGAGCGAGTGTGGGCGGCTGACGACCTCCTCGCGCTCGCTCGTCGCTCGTACCCGTTCGCGGAGCTGTCGCGCGAGCAGCTGGACGGGGTCCTCGACATGCTCGCGGGCCGCTATCCCTCCGACGAGTTCGCCGAGCTCCGCCCCCGGGTGGTCTGGGATCGCGTGGAGGACACGATCCGTGGCCGCCCCGGCGCCCGGCAGCTCGCCGTCCAGAACGCGGGGACGATCCCCGACCGGGGGCTCTACGGCGTGTTCCTCGCCGATGGCTCCAGCCGGGTCGGGGAGCTCGACGAGGAGATGGTCTACGAGGCGCGCACGGGACAGACGTTCATGCTCGGCGCCTCGACGTGGCGGATCGAGGAGATCACCCGCGACCGGGTGATCGTCTCACCCGCCCCCGGCGCGCCCGGGGCGATCCCCTTCTGGCGCGGCGAGGGACCGGGGCGCCCGTTCGAGGTGGGCGAAGCCGTGGGGCGAATGGCGCGCGAGCTGGCCGCCGCCACGCCCGAGGCCGCTGCCACCCGCCTCCAGCGCGAGGCCGCCTTCGACGACAACGCGGCACGCAACCTCGTGGTCCACATCGGCGACCAGGAGGCCTCGACCGGTGTGGTCCCGAGCGACCGCGCCATCGTGGTCGAGCGGTTCCGGGACGAGATCGGGGACTGGCGCCTGTGCGTCCTCTCCCCCTTCGGCGCGCGGATCCACGCGCCGTGGGCGCTCGCCCTCCAGGCCCGTCTCCGCGAGGCGACCGGCGGCGAGGCGCACGTGCTCTGGAGCGACGACGGGATCATCGCCCACCTTCCCGACGCCGACGCCGCGCCCTCGAGCGACGTGGCGCTGATCGCACCCGACGAGCTGGAGGAGCTCGTGATCGGAGAGGTGGCCTCGACCGCGCTCTTCGGCGCTCGGTTTCGCGAGAACGCCGCGCGAGCGCTCCTCATCCCCAGGCGTCGACCGGGCCAGCGCACGCCGCTCTGGCAGCAGCGCCTGCGGGCGTCGGCCCTGCTCCAGGTCGCGCGCAACTACGGGAGCTTTCCCGTGATCCTCGAGACGTACCGGGAGTGCCTCGACGACTGGTTCGACCTGCCGGCGCTTCGCGACCTCTCCAAGCGAATCGCCACCGGGGACATCGCGCTGGTCGAGGTCGAGACGCAGACCCCCTCCCCCTTCGCCTCGGCGCTGCTGTTCGACTACGTCGCGACCTACATGTACGAGGACGACACGCCCGCGGCCGAACGGCGGGCGCAGGCGCTGGCGCTCGATCGCGACCTGCTGCGGGAGCTGCTCGGCCAGGACGAGCTGCGCGATCTCATCGACCCGGACGCGCTCGAGGACGTCGAGGCGGATCTGCAGCACACCTCGGACCGCAGGCGGGCCCGCAGCGTCGACGAGCTGCACGACGTCCTGCGCCGAGTCGGCGACCTGACCGCCGCGGAGGTCGCCGAGCGAGTCCAGGAGCCCCAGCGAGCCGAGGAGCTCCTGGACCAGCTCGTCGCCGATCGGCGCGCCTGCTGGCTCCGGGTCGGCGGCGAGGATCGCGTGATCGCCGCCGAGGACGCCGGTCGCTACCGGGACGGAGTCGGCGCGATGCCTCCGAGCGGGCTCCCCGATGCGTTCCTCGACACCACCGAGGACGCGCTCGCGGGCCTGATCAATCGGTTTGCTCGCACGCACGGACCATTCCGAGCGCATGAGCCCGCCGGCCGATTCGGCGTCGGCGAGGACGCCGCCCGAGCCGAGCTCGCTCGCCTGGAAGCGGAGGGACGGCTCGTACGCGGTGAGCTGCGGCCCGGCGGGAAGGGGCGCGAGTGGTGCGACATCGACGTGCTGCGGCGGCTGCGGCGAGCCAGCCTCGCGGCGCTGCGACGCGAGGTCGAGCCGGTCGACGCCGATGCGCTCGGCCGCTTCCTGCCGGCGTGGCACCGCATCGATCGCCCATCGGCCGCGCCCGGCCCCGAGGCGCTCCGCGAGGTGCTCGGGCCGCTGCAGGGGCTGGCCCTGCCAGCGACCCAGTGGGAGGCCGAGACGTTCCCCAGGCGGATCGGCGCGTACAGCCCCAGCTGGCTCGATGCGCTCGCAAGCGCGGGGGACGTCGTCTGGGTGGGCGCGGGCGCGAGCGGGGTGGGCGGCGGCCGGGTCGCGCTGTACTTCCGCGACGAGGCCGCGCTGCTCGGGCCACCGGGCGCCGACGACCCCCCCGACGGCGAGCCGTACGAGTCACTCCGGGTCGCGTTGCGCTCGGGCGCGGCCT
>JANQPH010000036.1 GCA_028285405.1 Thermoleophilia bacterium | reverse complement strand
CGGCGAACTCCCGGCACGATCAACTCAGCGCGCGAATCGCGCGATGAGGGCAAATCGCGCCTGGATGGCGCGAGTCCCTCCAGCCGGGAGGGCTGGTGTGGCCGAATCGTGCCGTGCGGAGTGCGCCGGTGATCGGCCGAAGTCGAAGACTGCAACCGGAGTGCCCCCAAACTTCGGCCGGTCACTTCACCCTGAGGGCACGCCCAATGGGGCATCACCAGACGGACAGATTGCCCTCAGGGCGAAGCGCTGCGGCCTGCGCGTCGGGCAACCAGCCCCGAAGACACGGAGGCGACGACCAGAGGTCGTCGGCGCCAAAGGGCTGGGGCTCTGTGCCCTCCTTGCACTCGGATTCAGCTCACAGTCAGACGGGCTCTTCCCCGTCCTCGTCGTCCTCGTCGATCTCCTCGCCGTCCT
The DNA here is from genome assembly GCA_028285405.1 of Thermoleophilia bacterium. Classification (GTDB taxonomy): domain Bacteria; phylum Actinomycetota; class Thermoleophilia; order Miltoncostaeales; family Miltoncostaeaceae; genus JANQPH01. The sequence continues at coordinate 9,964 of JANQPH010000036.1, read as the reverse complement.
CCCCACCCGCCTCGGGGTTGCTGGCGAGGGTCGTCTGCGCGCTCTGGATGAGCGCGTGCGCCTCCTCGAGCGTCGTGGCCCCGTGCAACAGGCGGGTGAGCGAGCGCGCGTCCCGCGCAGCCAGGTGGTCCACGGCGCCCTCCTCGACCCAGAACGGCGCGGCGTGCGGGTCCTGGCGCAGGACCTCGACCGCCTGGTGGCCTGTCTCGAGCGTGTAGATCGCGATCGCGTAGCGGATCGCCGCCGGCGCGCCCTCGGGCGACCAGGGCACGAGGGGCGCGGAACGAAGGCCGCCCGGCTCGATCACCTCGCTCGCCAGGTCGACGTCGCGCCAGGCCAGGTCCACCGGCACCCGCAGGTCGAAGAGCAGGTTCTCCGCGTCCTCGACGCCCTCTGCGGCGCTCGCCAGCACCGCGGCGACCCAGTGGGCCTCGGCAAACGAGAGGCCGGTGAACAGATCGGCCTCGTCGAGCAGGGGCGACAGTTGTGCCTCGGGTCGGGTCGTCACCCCGACCGCGTACTCCTCGGGCCCGTAGGCGCCAGCCTCGACCTTGGCCAGGACGCGCACAGCGGCACCCGAGCCGTTGCGCAGCGGCCGTCGCCACACCTCGAGGATCTCGAAACGCTCGTCTATTCGTAGACCTCGCCGACGAGCTCGGAGAGCGCGCTCGCGGCCTCGCGCACGGTCGACATGGCGAGCCGGTAGTCCATCCGCATCGGGCCCATGACCGAGACCGTACCGAGGTTTCGCCGCGCGATCCCGTAGTTGGCCGCGACGATGGCGAGCCGGGCGAGCTCGGGCTCCGGGAGCTCGCTGCCGATCATGAGATACACCTCGTTGTGCGAGAGGGCTCCGCGCAGCGTGGCGAGCAGCGGATACCGGACCTCGAGCGCCCACAGGAGCGCCTCGACCGCCTCCACGCTGCGATCGGTCTCGGCCAGCAACCGCCCCTGGCCGCCGACGTAGAGCGCGGGCTCCGCCCCCTCGTCGAGATCGGTCAGCGCCTGGCCGAGCAGATGGATGAACCCCTGCTCCCTCGCCGAGAGGGTCGGGTCCTCGAGGCGGGAGGCGATCATCCTCGCGCCGACGCTCATGCCCCCGGCTCGCTCGTTCAGGAACGCCCCGGCCCACTCGCAGAGGCCCGGGTCGACCGGCCCGTCGAGCGAGAACACGCGTCGCGTCACGTCCCCCGTCGAGGTGATCACGACCACCATCACCAGCTGTGGCTGCAGCTCCAGCACCTCGACGTGGCGCACGGTGGCCGAGCCGGGCGCCGGCGCGGTGACGACGCCGAGGAGGTTGGTCGCCTCGGACACCACCTCGGCGAGCTGGCGCAGGGTCGTGTCGAGCTCGCGGCGCATCTCCTGCGCGTCGAGCGCGTCCTGGACGGACCGGACGGCCGGCACGCTCGAGCAGGGCTCCTCGAGGATGTGGTCGACGTAGAAGCGGTAGCCCGAGTCGGTCGGGATCCGCCCGGCCGAGGTGTGAGGGTGGTCGAGGAAGCCCAGCTCCTCGAGGCGTGCCAGCTCGTACCTGATCGTCGACGAGGCGAACTCGAGGCCCGCCTTGCCCGCGACCTGTTTGCTTCCGACCGGCGCCCCGCTCGAGACGTGCTGCTCGATCACGGTGCGCAGCACCGCACGCTGGCGCGGGGTCAGGGGCAGCCGCTCGTCGAGCGCGCCCGAGGGGGTCTCGCTCGACCCGTCAGGCACCTCAGGCGTACTCCATCAGCTCGTGCAGCACCGAATTCTGGAGGAACCGCCCCTCTCGCGTCAGCGCGAGGCGGCCGTTCGAGGCCTCGAGCAGGCCCGCGCCGACCAGGCGATCGACCGCGTCCGGGTGGTCCGGCGGACCGGCCCAGCTGAGCGCGATCGGACCGTCGAGCCTGAGGCCGAGCATCCAGCGCTCCCGCCGGCGCGTGTCGTCGTCGAGGGTCTCGCGGTGGCGCAGCGGGTCGTCCCCGCGACCGAGCGCGGCGACGTACCGATCCACGCCCGAGGCGTTGCGCCAGCGCTCGCTTCCCACCGTGCTGACCGCACCCACGCCGAGACCGAGGTAGTCGGCGGCGCTCCAGTAGGCGACCGAGTGCCGGCACTCGTGCCCCGGCATCGCGAAGTTCGCGGTCTCGTACCAGCGGTAGCCGGCGGCCTCGAGCGCCGAGACGGTCCGCCGGTACATGTCGGCGGCCACGTCCTCGTCCGCCGTCGGCGCGCCCATGCGCTCGAGCGAGGTGCCCGGCTTCATCTCGAGCTCGTACCACGACACGTGGTCAGGGGCGAGTGCCAGCGTGTCCTGGAGGTCGGCCTCCAGGTCGTCGAGCGTCTGCCCCGGGGCCGCCATGAGCAGGTCGACGCTGACCGAGTCGAAGCCGACCGAACGCGCGCATTCCACCGCCGCACGCCCCTGCTCAGGGGTGGCGCCGCGATCGAGGGCCGCCAGCAGATGCGGCCGGAACGACTGGATGCCGAACGAGACGCGCGTGACGCCCGAGGCCCGAAGCGACTCGAGCAGCGCGCGGTCGACGGTCTCCGGGTTCGCCTCGATCGTGACCTCCGCCCCCTCGGCCAGCCGCGGCCGGATCGCGGCAAGCAAGCGCTCGAGGCGTGGTGCGCGCATCAGCGTCGGCGTCCCACCGCCCAGGTAGACGGTCTCGATCTCGCCGAGGCGATGCTCCTCGCGCTCGAGCTCGGTGAGCAGGGCCTCCAGGTAGGCGTCGCGCTTCTCGAGCGCGTCCACCTCGACGACGAACGCGCAGTACCCGCAGCGCGACGAGCAGAACGGCGAATGCAGGTAGAGGTGGCTGACGCTCATTGCTTGGCGCCGCTCTTTGCCCCCTCGCCGATCGAGAGCACCGACAGGAACGCCTCCTGGGGCACCTCCACCGAGCCGAGGTGCTTCATCCGCTTCTTGCCCTCCTTCTGGCGCTCGAGGAGCTTGCGCTTTCGCGAGATGTCGCCGCCGTAGCACTTGGCCAGCACGTCCTTGCGCTTGGCCTTCACGGTCTCGCGCGCGAGGATCTTGCTGCCGATCGCCGCCTGGATCGGCACCTCGAACATCTGGCGCGGGATCGTCTCGCGCAGCGCCTCGACCAGCGCCCGGCCGCGCTGCTCCGCAAAATCGCGGTGGACGATCAGGGACAGCGCGTCGACCGGGTCCCCGGCGAGCAGGATGTCGAGCTTGACCAGCGGGCTCTCGCGGTGATCGAGCAGCTCGTAGTCGAGCGACGCATAGCCACGGGTTCGGCTCTTCAGCTGGTCGTAGAAGTCGAGCACGATCTCAGAGAGCGGCATGTCGTAGACGAGCTGCTGGCGCTGCTCGATCGGCTCCATCGTCGCGAAGACACCGCGCCGGTCCTGGCACAGCCCCATGACCGCGCCGACGCCGTCGGCGGGAACGAGGATCGAGCAGCGGACGAAGGGCTCCTCGATCTTCTCGATCCGGCTCGGCTCGGGCAGGTCCGCCGGCGCGCGCACCTCGGTCACCGATCCGTCGGTCGCCGTGACCTGGTACTCGACGTTGGGCGTCGTGGCCAGCAGGTCGAGATCGTGCTCCCGCTCGAGCCGGGCACGCACGATGTCCATGTGCAGCAGGCCGAGAAAGCCGCAGCGAAAGCCGAATCCCAGCGCCTGCGAGGTCTCGGGCTCGTAGGTGAGCGAGGCGTCGTTCAGCGCCAGGCGCTCCAGCGCGTCGCGAAGCGCCGGGTAGTCGTCACCCTCCACCGGGAAGAGGCCGCAGAACACCATCGGCTTCACGTCGCGATAGCCCGGGAGCGGCTCGGTCGCGGGCCTCGCGGTGGTCGTGATGGTGTCGCCGACACGCAGGTCGCCGATCTGCTTCAGGCCGGTGACGACGTACCCGCTCTCGCCGGCCCCCAGCCGCTCGGTCGGCGTCGACCACGGCGTCATGACGCCGGTCTCCTCGGCCTCGAACCTGGCCCCCGACAGCATCCCCGACAGCGGCGCCCGGGTCAGGAGCTCGCCGTCCACGACGCGCGTGAACGCGACGACGCCGCGGTACTGGTCGTAGACCGAGTCGAAGACGAGCGCGCGCGCTGGGCCGTCCGGGTCGCCCGAGGGCGGCGGGATCCGCTCGACGATGGCGGCCAGCACGTCCTCCACCCCGTCCCCGGTCTTCGCCGAGACGCGGAGCACGTCGTCCGGGGCGACGCCGATCAGCTCGGCGATCGCCGCCGCGTGGACGTCGGGCTCGGCCGCGGGCAGGTCGATCTTGTTCAGGACGGGGACCAGCTCGAGGTCGCTCTCGATCGCCAGGTACGTGTTGGCGAGCGTCTGGGCCTCGATCCCCTGGCTGGCGTCGATGACCAGGAGCGCCCCCTCGCAGGCCGCGAGGCTTCGCGAGACCTCGTAGCTGAAGTCGACGTGCCCCGGCGTGTCGATCAGGTTGAGCTGGTACTCGTTGCCGTCGGCGGCCGTGTAGCCGACCCGGACGGCCTGCGCCTTGATCGTGATCCCCCGCTCGCGCTCGAGCTCCATCGAGTCGAGCAGCTGCTCGCGCATCTCACGCTCGGACACCGCGCCGGTCAGCTGGAGGATCCGGTCCGCGAGCGTCGACTTGCCGTGATCGATGTGGGCGATGATGCAGAAGTTGCGGATCCGGTCCTGCTCCACGCGGCTCATCGTAGCGGCCGCGCGAGCCTCGCCAGCCGCGACACCTCGGGCATCTCGAGGCCCCGGCCCGCCGCGACGAAGGCCACCGCGGCAGCGAGCGCGGCGGCGGCCAGGGCGATGACCTGGGCGAGGAAGCCCTGGCCGAGCGCGCTGTCGATCAGGTACCACGTGCTCCAGGCCATCGCTCCGGTCAGGGCCGCGACGATCGCGCTTCGGACGACCCCGTCCAGGATTCGCTCGCCGTGGATCCCGCCCAGGCGCCGCGCGAGCAGGAACGCGAGCACCAGGAAGGTGGCGAGGCTGACCAGCGAGGTGGCGAGCGGAATCCCGCCGATCCCAAGCGGCCGGTAGAGCGCGAAGTCGAGCGCGGCGTTCAGGATCACGCCCGCGCCGGCGACGATCGTCGGGATCCACGGCTCCTGCAGGCTGAAGAACGAGCGCACGAGCAGCAGGCTCGCCCCGTTGAAGACGAGCCCGAGCGCGAAGAAGAGCAGCGACTCGGAGGTCAGGTCGGTGCTCTCGGCATTGAACTCGCCGTACTGGAAGACGAGCCGGACGATCGGCTCGGACAGCAGCAGCAGGAACACGGCCGCCGGGAGGAGGATGAAGAAGATCATCCGCATGCCGTCGGCGATCGAGGAGCGGACGCCCGCCATGTCGCGGCGGGCGACGAGCCGCGAGATGGTCGGAAACAGCACGGTCGCGATCGCGACGCTGAAGACGCCCTGCGGGAGCAGGTAGAGCCGAAACGCGGCGTCGATCGCGCGTGGCGCCTGCTCCGACACGAGCGTGGCAAAAAGGGCGTCGACGGACAGGTTCACGTTGATCAGCCCGAGGCCGATCGTGACCGGCAGCATCATCATCAGCACCCGCTTGACGCTCGCGCTCAGCCGCAGCGAGAGCGGGAACGGACCCATCCCGCGCAGATGCCACGCGACGTAGATCAGCTGGCCGGCGGTCCCGACCAGGATCCCGACCGCGTAGACCGTGATCCGCGCCGATCCGTCCGGGAACATCGGCCCGGCGATGGCCAGGCACAGGATGATCAGGGCGTTCCAGAGGACCGGCGCGAACGCGGTCGGACCGAAGTCGTTCGCCGCCTGCAGGATCGCCACGACGATCCCGGTGATGCCGAGCAACACGACGATCGGGAACATCAGCCGCGCCAGACGAACCGTCTCGTCGATCAGGTCGTCGGACAGCCCCGGGGCAAAGAAGGGCATGAACCACGGCGCCAGGACGATCGCCAGCAGCGTGAGCGCGCCGAGCCCGATCGTCGTGATGCCGAGCATTGCGCCGGCGAGGCGCTGCGCCTCCTTGTGGCGACCCTTCTCCTGGAGCTCCGTGTAGACGGGCACGAATGCCGCCGACAGCGCCGAGTCCGCGACCAGGCTTCGCAGCAGGTTCGGCACCTGGAACGCGATGACGAACGCGCTGATGGTCCCCTGGGTGCCGTAGAGGGCAGCGACGAGGATCTCTCGCGCCAGGCCGGCGATCCGGCTGATCCCGGTCCAGAACGAGAAGATCGCTGTCGAGCGCGCAAGCCCGCGCGGGCGAGCGCCCTCGCTCGCCCCGGCGCGGCTCACCTCGGCCACGAGGCCTCGCGACGAAGCGGCGGCGGCATCGTTGCTACGATACGCGGCTGATCGGCGGTCGAAGGCGAGGCGAGTTGGCGAACATCAAGCAGCAGGTCAAGCGCAACCGGCGCACCACCAAGCAATCAGAGCGAAACGTGCGCTACCGCTCGACCCTGAAGCGGTTGTACCGGCGGGTCGACGAGGCACTCGAGGCCGGCAACCAGGACGAGGCCGACGCTCGCAGCCGCGAGCTCGAGAAGCTGCTCGACAAGGCTGCCGACAAGGGCGTCATCCACAAGAACACGGCCGCGCGCCGCAAGAACCGCCTGGCTCGCCGCCGGGCCGCCGCCGCCTCGTAGGGACTCAGCCCGCCCCCACCGGGGCGCCGTCCCCGCGCACGATGGCGATGACGTCGCGCGCAGCCTGCTCGATCACCAGCCGCTCGCCGTCGTCCGGCGATCGGCCGAGCTCCTTGACCGCGGAGACCCGCAGCTCCAGCTCGAGCGCGGCCACGCGGGCGAAGGCGCGCTCCGCGGCATCGCGCGTGATCGCTCGCGATTGCTCGAGCGTCTTGCGGGCCGGAAAGCCCGACTGACCCGTTGCGCCGCTGACGGCATCCACGTCGGCACCCGGTCCGAGCGCACATGCCTCCACCACCGCTCGCAGCTGGCGGGCCAGGGTGGCCTGGATGACGATCGGGGCCACCGGGTCGTCTCCGGACGCCAGCTCCTCCAGGAGCCCCAGCGCATCGGAGACGCTGCCGGCGAGCAGGGCGTCCGACAGCAGGTACGCCCTCGCGTCGGGGTGCGCGGGGACCAGCGCCTCGACCATCCCGACGTCGACGGTCTGCCCGGCGGAGGCCGCCGCCAGCTTGCGTGCCTCCTGGGTGAGCTGCAGGGCGTTGGCACCCGACTTGTGGGCCTCGGGCCGATCCACCACGACGCGCTCGACCACCTCTCGGGCCGCCGCGGGCGCGATCGCGGCCCCGAACCGGCCCACCTCCTGCTCCACGTGGGAGACGTGCCAGGCGGTCCGCTCCCTGCGTGACGCCTTCGCACCGGGGCCGTAGACGAGCTCCGACCCGGCGCGCTTCACGGCCTCGAGCAGCGGGCCGGGGGGCGGCGCGCTCGAGACGATGGCAAGACACGTCGCCGGGTTCGGCTCGACGAGGTAGTCGACGATGGGCTTGGCGTCGGCGCTCTTCAGCTCGCTGGCGTGCTCCAGGACGACGAGGCGGGTTCCCGCGAGGCTGAGCGCCTCGCAGGCACCCACGACGTCGCTCGACGGTGTCTCGCCGGCGTCGTATCGCTCGGCCGGAAGGCCACCTTCGTTCTCGACCCGGGCGACGAGCCGCGCGAGCGCTCGCTCGACCTTCGCCCGGTCCTCGCCCCAGATGGCGTAGACGGGCTCGAGCGGGGTTTCGGCCACGGGCCGATGCTAGCCCGTGGGCTCCGACTCGGCGTCGCCGGCCCCCGCCGCTGGGCCCTTCAGCCGGGTGGCGATCTCCTGGAGGCGGATCACCTCCTGGACGTAGAGCGGAAACGCGATCGCGGACTCGATGTACGTGAAGACGTAGAGCAGCGTCGAGAACGCGAAGCCGTACTCGGTGACACCCGGCTCGATCACAAGGATCGGCGCGACGATCAGCAGGCCGATGATCCCGATCCAGACCACCGAGAACGCGCCGGTCTCGAGATCGGACAGGCGGATGTTCCAGCGGCGGATCGCGTCGTAGTGGCGCTGGATCACGTTCGTGTCGTTGCCCTCGATGACCGTGACCTGGCGCTCGAGCTCGTCGTTGTACCCGCGGTGCAGGCGGTACGTGAACCGCCCGGTGACCATGTAGACGAGCACGACCACGACGACGAGCGCGAGGCACGCGAAGAACACGTCGACGTTCAGCGAGACGAGGATCGCCAGGGTCCCGACGACCGCGATCACGTTCGCGACGATCGTCGGCAGCGAGTTCTCGAGGAACTCGACGAGCTCGGTGAGCAGGTTGGATCGCGCCGCGATCGCCGACGTCGGCGTGCCCCGCTCGTGCTCCCGGGCGACCATCTCCTCGGCCGTCTCCGCGTAGATGCCGCTGTAGACCCGCGTGTCGTAGAAGCGGCGAGCGGCGCCGACCACGAGCGCGACCGCGGCCAGGCCGCCGAGCGCGATCAGCCCGTCGTAGCTGTCCTCGAGCAGACCGTTGATCGCGAAGCCGAGGAACAGCGGAAACAGCAGGTTGACGATGGACTCGAGTACGACGAGCCCGAGCGTGACGAGGATCTTCCAGCGGTGACGTCCCGCCAGCCCGAGCACGGAGATCGATGTCGGCGCCTGCGAGGCCACCCTGGAAACCGGTTCTCCCTCGACCCGGCGGCGCTCAGCCCGATCGGAGGGTCGGAACGTTGCCGCGTGGGCCGATGGGGGTCATCTCGGTTGCCGTGCCCTTTCCCCGGGAATCTGCAGTATCGAGCGGGTTCCGGGCAGCCTATTGGCCCCCCACGCCGGCCCGGTAAACGCCGGGACAAGAACGCCCGCCGTGACCCGCCGGCCGATGTGGCCCTCAGGGGGTGAGCAGGACGCTGCCGTCGGCGTCCGTCCTGGCGAGCGAGACACCCGCGGACTCGATCGTCCGGATGGTCGACGGCGCCGGGTGCCCGTGGCGGTTGCCGCTGCCCACCGAGATGACGGCAAGGCGCGGACGCAGCCTGTCCAGCACCGAGCCGAGACCATCGTCGGCGGAGCCATGATGGGCCACGACCAGGGCATCCGCGGCCGACAGCGACACCCGCTCGAGCACGGGACTCTCCGCGTCGCCCGGTACCAGCACCCTCAGCCCGGGTGCCCCGACCTCGACGACGAGGCTGGTGTCGTTGGGGTCCTGCGCCTCCAGACCCGGCGGGGGCCACAGGACGACGAGCTCGACCCGGCCCACGCGCAGCGCCTGCCCCTGCGCGACGGAGCGCGTGGGGACGCCGCGGCTGCGAGCGACCGCGAGCGCCTCGGGGGCCGACGTCGGCGCGCGCACCTCCCCGACCTCGATCTCGCCCAGCAGCTGCCGCAGCCCGCCGGAGTGGTCCGCGGCGTCATGGCTGATCAGGACCTGATCCACCCGCCCGATCCCTGCTCGCCGCAGCAGGTCGAGCGCGGGCGCCGGAGCGCCCGCCGGCCCAACGTCGACAAGCGCACGAGCGCCGCTTCCGTCGCTCACGAGCACCGACTGCCCCTGCCCGACGTCCAGGATGGCGACGCTCACCACGGCGGGTCGCTCCAGAACGGGGGCGGGCGGGCGAAACCACCAGACGGCGCCGACCGCCGCGCTGCCCGCGAGCGCGCAGGCGACGACCGCGCGCCGCGGCGGGCGGGCCGGTCGCCACCCCCTCCCCATCGCCGCGAATGCCGCCCAGACCGCCGCCGCGAGGACGGCGAGCGCGGCGGCGGACGCCCGCGGCACCGTGACGCTGGCCGCCGGGGCCGACGCTGCGATCCGCGCGCCGAGGAGCAGCGCGTCGGCCCCGAGGCCGGCCAGCTCGGCCGGAGCCCGTGCGAGGGGGCCGAGCGGCTCGGCCGCGAGCGCGACGAGCGCCAACACCACCACCGGAGCCGCAAGCGGCACGGCCACCACGTTCAGCGCAAAGCCGACGAGCGACAGATGCCCGAAGTGCACGGCCAGGATCGGCGCGGTCGCGAGCCCAGCGCCAAGCGACGTGGCCAGGAGCTCGGCGAGCCGGCGTGGCAGGTAGCGCTCGAGCACGTCGGCCGCGGAG
>JANQPH010000017.1 GCA_028285405.1 Thermoleophilia bacterium | reverse complement strand
GCCGATCCCGCAGCTGATCCGAGATGGACAGGAGCGCGTCCATGTCCGACGCGTCGATCTCGGTCGCGAGCACCTGCGCCGGCCCGATGCCCTTGGCGTCCGCGGCGAGCCCGGCCACGTCCACCGTCGCCGAGCGGGCGCGCTTCAGCTCGCCCTCGAGCTCCGCCACCCGCCGCTCGCGCTTTGCGACCTCCTCCAGCAGCTCCTGCTCGCGGTCTCGGTACCACTCGACCGCCCCGGGACCGGTCAGCGCCTCGATCCGACGCGCGCCGGCGCCGGTGCTCGCCTCGGACACGAGCTTGAAGGATCCGATCTCGCCGAGATGGGCGACGTGCGTGCCGCCGCAGAGCTCCTTGCTGAAGTCCCCCGCGGACAGGACGCGCACCCGCTCCCCGTACTTCTCCTCGAAGAGCCCGATCGCGCCCATCTCGGCCGCCTCCTCGCGCCCGACGACCTCGGCCGAGACCGGCTGATCCTCGAGCACGCGCTCGTTCACCATCCGCTCGATGCGCTCGAGCTCCTCGGACGAGACCTTCCCCGAGTGGGTGAAGTCGAAGCGCAGCTTGTCCGGACCCACGTAGGAGCCGGCCTGACGGACGCCGTCGCCAAGGCGCTCTCGCAGCGCCCAGTTGAGGACGTGCGTCGCGGTGTGGTTCGCCTGGGTGGCGCGCCGGCGAGCGACGTCGACGCGGGCCTCGACCGCCGTCCCGGCCGGCGGGACCTCGCCCGCGACCTGGAGCACCTGGTCGTCGCCGACGCGAAGCACGCCGGTGACCGGTAGGGCCCGCCCGCCCCAGGCGAGCTCGCCGGCGTCCGAGATCTGACCCCCGCCCTCCGCATAGAACGGTGAGCGCGCCAGCTTGACGAGGCCTCGTTCGGGGTCGGCCGCGACGACCGTGGTCTCGACCTCGAGCTCGTCGTAGCCGACGAACTCGGCCTGCGGAGCCGACGCGGCGAGCTCGGCGGCCCGGGCCGCGGCCTCCCCCGCGCCCCGACCGCCGGCGCTACGCGAGCGCTCCCGCTGCGCGGCCATCAGCGCGTCGAACCGCTCCTCGTCGACGCCCAGACCCTCGTCGACCGCCGCCTCCTTGGTCAGGTCGAGCGGGAAGCCGTAGGTGTCGTACAGGCGAAACGCGTCGTCCCCGCTGACCTGCCCGCTCGCGACCGAACCGGCGATGACGTCCGCGAGCAACGTCCGCCCCTGCGAGAGCGTCCGCGCGAACTGCTCCGCCTCGGCCCCGATCACGGAGCGGATCTCCTCGAGTCCGGCCCGCAGCTCGGGGTACGCATCGCCCCATCCGTCGGCCACGACGTCCGCCAGATCGGGAACCCGATCGGACGCGATGCCGATCTGGCCGGCCTCCGCCACAGCCCGCCGGACGATCCGGCGCATCACGTATGCGCGGCCCTCGTTGCCCGGCCGCACGCCGTCGCCCGCCAGGAAGCTCATGGCGCGCCCGTGGTCGGCGATCACGCGAAGCGCGCGATCAGACCTGGGATCGGCGCCGTACCGCACGTCGCTCCGCTCCTCGGCCCACGCGATCAGGGGCCGGAAGGCGTCGGTCTCGTAGACGGACGGGGCGTCCTGCATGATCGCCGCGATTCGCTCGAGGCCGGCCCCGGTGTCGATGTTCTTGGCGGGCAGCGGGCTGAGCTCGCCGTCGGCCGCACGCTCGTACTGCATGAAGACGAGGTTCCAGTACTCCAGGAAGCGGTCCCCGCCGACCGCCGGACCGCCGTCGGGTCCGAACTGCGGACCTCGGTCGAGATAGAGCTCCGTGTTCGGCCCGCACGGGCCCGTCGGACCGGCCTTCCAGAAGTTCTCGGACTCGCCCAGGGCCTGGATGCGCGCCCGCGGGACGCCGACCTCGACCCACCGCTCGACGGCCTCGTCGTCTGCGGGCACACCCTCCATGCCCTCGAAGACCGTGATCCAGATCTGCTCGGGGTCGAGCTGGAGCACCTCGGTCGAGAACTCCCAGGCGAAGCGGATCGCATCGTCCTTGAAGTAGTCCCCGATCGAGAAGTTGCCCAGCATCTCGAAGAACGTCAGGTGGCGGGCGGTGTAGCCCACCTGATCGATGTCGACGGTGCGAAAGCACTTCTGCGAGCTCGTCATCCGCGGCGCAGGCGGCGATGCGGAACCCATGAAGAAGGACTTCAGGGGCTGCATGCCCGCGATCGTCAGGAGGACCGTCGGGTCGTCGTCGTAGGGGACCAGCGGCGCCGAGGGCAGCTCGAGGTGCCCCTGTCCGACGAAGTAGTCGAGGAACCGCCGGCGAATCTCTGTGGTTCGCATGCGGTAGCCGATGTTAGAGCAAGGAGGGCACAGAGCTCCGGACATTTGCCGCTGACGACCGTGGTCGTCGCCGCTTTGTCTTCGGAGCTGGTTGCCCGACGCGCAGGCCGCAGCGCTTCACCCTGAGGGCAATCTGCCCGTCTGGCGATACCCGCTCGGGCGTGCCCTCAGGGTGAAGTGACCGGCCGAAGTCGAGGCAACGAGTCGCTGAACACCCGCGAGGAGCGGGCGCAAGGCGCGCCCCCCTCTCGGATTCAGCTCACTCCTTGCGCTCCACGACGTCGAACATCCACAGCTCGCTCGCGCTCCCGACGGGGCCGCCCTCGCGGTGCCCCGCGTGGCCGCGCTGGAACGCCTCGCTGTTCACCCACGCCTCGAACGCCTCGTTGCTCTCCCAGCGCGTGTAGACCAGGTAGACGTTCCGGTCGTCGGTCGGGCGCAGGAGCTCGAAGCCCTCGAACCCGGGCATGCCCTCGACCTCGCCCGCCCTGGCGGCGAACCGCTCCTCGAGCTCGGCGGCGCGGCCCGGCTCGACCGTGATGGCGTTGATCCGGACGACGCTCATCGGCGCTCCAGCTCGGCGATGAGCTCTTCTTCCTTGGCGGCCGCGGCCCGCTTGCCGGCCTCGGCGGCCTCCTGCAGCCGGGCCTTCAGCCTGCCGACCTCCTCGACCGCGGCGTCCGGCCACGCCTTGGGATCCGGGCCGAGCCGCGTGATCGCCCAGTACGCAACCGCGCCGACGGCCACCCACGCCAGCAGCCTCACGACTCGGCCCCGGAGGTCGGATAGGGAGACTCGTGGCGGGTCTCGCCCGTGGGTGTGGCCTCGGGACCCGGCGGCGGCGCCGAGGTCGTCGGTGGCGGGCCCATGGGCGCGGCCGGATCACGGTTGGCGGCGTCCGCGGCGGAGCGGGCCCGGAAGGTCGCCACGCCCTGCTCGAGCCCGGCGGCAAGCGCCGCGAGCTTTCGAACCGGAGCCGAGACCACCTTGGCGACGCTTCCGACCGCGCGCTCGGTCGTCTTCGTCGCGCCGACGGCGCTCTCCATGATGTCGTCGACGTGCTCGAGCTGCTGGTTCACGCCGTCGATCGTCGTCTGCGACTTGTTCAGGATCGGGACGATCTCGTCGGTGATCCGCCTGAGCGCGGACGCGACGTTGGTGAAGACGCCCGCCATCTGGAGCATCAGGAACCCGAGACCGAGCCCCGTCACGATCAGGAAGAACGACAGGGCCCCTCTGAGTACGTCTGACCAGTCCACGCGCGACTCCTAAGACGACGACCCGGCGATCGTACCCGCCGCGACGATGCGATCGTCGGAGTAGATCGCCGCAGTTTGCCCTGGCGCGACCCCCGACACCGGCGAGTCGAGCTCGATCAGCAGCCCACGACTGCCGCGCGGCTCGACCGATCTCGCCGCGACCGGCTCGCCGTGATGGCGGATCCGCACCGCGAGATCGACACCCTGGACGTCGCCGCGGACGACCGCGTCCTCGACCTCGAGGACGCTCACGCCGAGGTCCGCCTTGCCGCCGACGACGACCATGTTCGAGGCCGCGTCGGTCTCGAGCACGTAGCGCGGCTCGGGACCCGACAGGCCGAGGCCCCGGCGCTGCCCGACCGTGTAGCGCCAGTAGCCCCGATGGGTTCCAACCCGCCGTCCGGCACGATCGACGATGGGCCCGGGTCGATCCGCCAGGCCGGCGTGGCGCTCGAGGAACTCCGCGTAGCCGTCGTCTCCGACGAAGCAGATCTCCTGGCTCTCGACGGCATCAGCGGCCGGAAGGGCGGACGAGCGGGCGAGCTCGCGCACCTCGGCCTTCTGGAGGTCGCCCAGCGGAAACTCGAGACGATCCAGCAGATCCTGCGGGACGCCCGCGAGCATGTAGCTCTGGTCCTTCGATCGATCCGCCGCGCGGGCGATCGATCGCGACCCGCGCCCGCCCACGGCTCGAGCGTAGTGGCCACTCGCGAGCCTCGACGCCCCCAGGGCGTCGGCGGCGTCGGCCAGGATGCGAAACCGCACCTGCCCGTTGCAGGTGACGCACGGGTTCGGCGTGTGCCCCGCCGAATAGCCGGCGATGAAGTCCTCGACCACCCCCGCGCGGAATCGCTCGGCCACGTCGAGGGTGACGTGCGGGATCCCGAGGGCATGGGCGCTGGCCCGAGCGAGACGAACCGTCTCGGGCGCGCAGCACGAGCGCTCCGCCGCGGCCGCGCCGGGGTCGTGCCAGAGGCGCATGGTCACGCCCACGACGTCGTACCCCGCGTCGGCCAGCAGCATCGCCGCGACCGCGCTGTCGACCCCTCCGGACATCGCCACGGCGACCCGACCCGCGACCGGCTCGCGCTCGGCTCGCCCGAGCCGGTCGCTCACCCACCGCTCGAGCGTCGCCGCCAGCGCCTCGATCGCCAGCTCGGCACCGTGGCGGCGCGCCGAACCGACGCCGCCAAGACGGGAGTCGACCTGGTCGGCGGAGAGCCGCATGGCGTCCTCCACGGACCCCCCCTCGATCGCCTCGCACGTCGCGCTTGCCGCCGCCATGAGGGACGGGCAGCCGCGCGCTCGAAAGCCCGCCTCGGCGATCCTCCAGCCCCGAACGGCGACCTCGATCCGGAGGTCGTCCCCGCAGTCACCTCCGCCGGCGTCGCCGGCGGCATCGGGCGCGACGAGACCGCCGCCGCGGTGCGCCGAGCGGAGGTGTGCCATGGCCTGGGCTGGAAGAGGACCCACGCGCGCGACGGTACACGACCCCGATTCACGACCCGCACCGGGCGCGGATCTCGTGGGTTCGGTGGAAATCGGCCCCGCCGTGCCGTTCCGGCGATAGTGACTCGAACCTGTAGGCACAGGTGGGTGGCGTGTGCACCGAGCCACGGCCCGGAGCGAGCGCGCCTCCCGTTGTCAGTCGTGTTGGCTCAAGCAGCTGAGCCGGTGGCGTACACGGCAGGGCACCTCCGACACTACTCGGCGACGGGTCCGGCCTCAAACCCGCTCGCCGCGCACGGCCGTGCGAGACTCGCCCCGATGCCCGATTCCCTCGACGAGCGGCTCGAGATGCTCCTGGTCCTGCGGTGGCTCGACCGCGGCGCGCCCGAGGACGGCACGATCTCCGTCTCGGTCGACGACGCGGCCGAGGAGCTCGGCGTCGAGGGAGATCGGCCCGGCCTGCTCTCGCTGATGAGCGCACTGGGAGGGCTCGAGGAGCGGGGTGCGGTGTCCGTGCGCTGGCCCCGAGGAGCGGCGGCGGAGGCGGTGGTCACCCTGTCCGAGCCCCTCCGCCGCGACGCACGCCGGTTGTTCGGCCGAAACGAGCCGTCGATCGAGGGCTGAGACAGCGCGTGAGCGACCGGCCGACCCGATTCCGGCGCGCTCGCGTCGGCGCAAGCCTTATGCTGTCGAGGATGTGCCGTGCTCCCATCCTCGCGGGTCTCGTGTCTGCCGCCGCGCTGCTGGCCGGCTCCAGCGTCGCCGCCGGCGTGGTCGTGACGACGCAGGACGAGCGGGGCCGGACCATCACCATCGACGCCCCGAGCCGCGCGACGCCGGTCGGCCAGTACTTCCGACTCCTGCGCAACTCGGTGCACGGGGACGAGATCGAGAGCGTGACGCTGCGAATCGTCCAGCAGTCGGCGGTGGCCCGCTTGTGCCGCTCCCAGCGCGCGCGGGCCTGCTACCGCGGCGGCGAGAACGCGACGATCATCGTCGGGGAGGGCGACCCGGCCGAGGACGCGCAGACGATCCTGCACGAGTACGGCCACCACGTCGACGCGACGATCCGGCACCGGCGCGGTGCCGAGCTGAACGGAACGCCGCGGTGGTGGGGCACCCGGGCGATGGGCCTCCGGAAGGCGCGCGGGCAGGTGTCGTCCACCTATGCCCTCGGGTGGACGAGGTCGATCGGCGAGATCTTCGCGGAGGACTACGCGCAGATGCACATCCGGGGGCCCTACGGGATCCGCTGGCTCCCACGGCCGGACGAGAGCGTCTTTCGCGCCATTCGATTGGACGTCACGGGCCGGGCCACCGGACCGCCGCCTCGCGCCGCCAGGGCGGAGCTGCGTCGCTCGGGCACCTGGCGGAACGCGGCTCCGCGCGGCATTCGCCGCGCCCGCTAGTCGGCCGCAGCGTCTCCCGCGGCGGCCGGCTCGGCCGTCGAGCGAATGCTGAGCTCGGTCAGCTGACGGGCTGAGACGTCCGCCGGGGCTCCGGTGAGCGGATCGACGCCCGTCGTCGTCTTCGGGAACGCGATGACGTCCCGGATCGAGTCCTCGCCCGCGAGCAGCATCACCAGCCGATCGATGCCGAGCGCGATTCCCCCGTGGGGCGGCGCCCCCAGCTCGAGCGCTCGCAGGAGGAAGCCGAACCGCTCCTCGGCCTCCTCGGCATCGATCCCGATGACCTCGAACACGCGCCGCTGGAGGTCGCGATCGTGGATACGGATCGACCCGCCCCCGATCTCGTATCCGTCGAGGACGATGTCGTACGCACGCGAGGTGACCCGCTCGGGCTCCCGCTCGAGGAGCTCCAGATCCTCCGCCGCCGGGGCGGTGAACGGGTGGTGGAGGACGTCCAGCCGCTGCTCGTCCTCGTTCCACTCGACCAGCGGGAAGTCGACGACCCAGAGGGGCGCGTGGTCGCGGACCTTGGGGACCGAGAACCGCTCGGCGTACCGGACGCGGAGCCGCCCGAGCACGTCCGCGGCGACCGGCTCCGCGTCGGCCACCATCGCGATGAGGTCGCCGGGTCGAGCGCCGAGATCGGCCGGGGCATCGCCGATGAACTTGGCGACGGGCGAGCGCAGCCCGTCCTCCTCGACGATCGCCCAGACGAGGCCCTTCGCGCCGAGATCCTGCGCTTCCGCCGCGAGGTCGTCACCGTCCTTGCGCGAGAGCCCCTCCCCGGCCCCCGGGACGACGAGGGCCCGCACGACGCCGCCGGACTCGATCGCCTGCTCGAACACCTTGAACCCGGTGCGCGCAGCCCGCTCCGACCAGTCCTGGATCGGCAGGTCCCATCTCAGGTCGGGGCGATCGTTGCCGTACCGGCGGACCGCCTCGGCGTAGGTCATCCGCGGAAACGGCGGGGTCAGCTCCATGCCGGCGAGCGCGGCGACATCGCCCAGCACCCGCTCGACCAGCTCGATCACGTCGTCCTCGTCGACGAACGAGGCCTCGACGTCGAGCTGCGTGAACTCGGCCTGCCGGTCGGCCCGCTGATCCTCGTCTCGGAAGCAGCGAACGATCTGGTAGTAGCGCTCGACCCCGCCCACCATGAGGATCTGCTTGAAGAGCTGAGGGCTCTGGGGCAGCGCGTAGAAGTTGCCGGCGTGCAGCCGGCTCGGCACGAGGAAGTCGCGCGCACCCTCGGGGGTCGACCTCGTGAGCACCGGGGTCTCGACATCGAGGAAGCCCTCGTTCTCCATGACCCGCCGGATCGCGGCGATCACGCGGCCGCGCAGCTCCAGGGCCTCGAGCTGCCGGCGGCGGCGCAGATCCAGATAGCGGTACTGGAGCCGCAGCTCCTCGCCGACCGACAGGTCCTCCTCGGCGACCGGAAACGGCAGGTCGGCGGACGCGGACAGCCGCTCGACGTCGGCGACCTGGACCTCGACGCGCCCGGTCGGGATCTTGTCGTTGACCGTCTCCGGATCGCGGTCGACGAGCCGCCCCACCGCCGTGATCACGTCCTCCGAGCGCAGCCGTCCGGCCAGCTCGTGGGCCGCCGGCGCCGACTCCGGGTGGAACACGAGCTGGAGCACGCCGCTGCGATCGCGGAGGTCGATGAACACGAGCCCGCCGTGGTCGCGGCGGCTGTGGACCCAGCCGGCGACCCGGACCTCCCCTCCGGCGGCGTCGGCGGCGCCCACGCAGGTGTGGGTCCGGTAGCGGCTCGCGCCGATCACCGCAGCTCTCCGGCGACCTCGGCCAGCGGCACGGGCCGTTGCTCTCCACTCTCCATGTCGCGCACGGTCGCGATCCCTTCCTGGTGCTCTTGGGGGCCGACGATCACGACCCAGCGAGCGCCGATCGACGCCGCGTGGCGCATCATCGCCTTCATGCTGCGCCCGCGCAGGTCCGTCTCGACGCGAAGGCCACTCCTCCGAAGATCGGTGACGAATGGCAGCAGCTCGGCACGCAGCGCCTGGTCGGGAACCGCGACGTAGCAGTCCACGTCCGCGCCGGCCGCCGACTCGTCGAGGGCGAGCGTGATCCGTTCCACGCCCGAGCCGAATCCGACGCCCGGCGCATCCGGCCCGCCGAGCTCGGCGACGAGGCGGTCGTAGCGACCACCACCGCCGATGCCGCTCTGGGCCCCGAGCCGATCGCACGTGAACTCGAAGACCGTGTGGGTGTAGTAGTCGAGCCCGCGCACGAGCCTGGGGTCCAGCTCGTAGGCCACTCCGAGCGCGTCGAGGGCCTCGAGCACCCGCCCCTGGTGGTCCTGCGCGGCGCCCCCGAGATGATCGGCCAGGAGCGGCGCCTGGGCCATCACCGCGGCGACGCCCGGATCCTTGTGGTCGAACAGCCGCAGCGGGTTCTCGGCCATGCGCTCGGCCGCCTCGGCCGGCAGCTCGGCCCTGCGCGCCTCGAGGAAGTCGAGCAGCAGCGCCCGATACGGCTCGCGGCTCTCGTCGTCGCCCATGCTCCCGATCCGAAGCCGGACCTCGGGGACCTCGAGGCGCCGGTAGATCTCGGCCAGGACGGCGATCGCCTCGGCGTCGAGCAGCGGATCCTCGCTGCCGATCGCCTCGGCGCCGATCTGCCAGTGCTCTCGGTACCGACCGGACTGGGGTGCCTCGTGCCGGAACATCGGGGCCGAGTACCACAGCTTCACCGGCTGGGGCAGCTTGTGCATGCCGTGCTCGACGTACGCGCGGGCCACCGCCGCGGTGCCCTCGGGGCGCAGGGTCAGGCTCCGCCCCCCGAGGTCCTCGAACGTGTACATCTCCTTGCGCACGATGTCCGTGCTGGCCCCGACGCCCCGGGCGAAGACCTCGGTGTCCTCGAAGGTCGGCGTCGTGATCTGCCCGTAGGCGGACTCGGCGAACACCGCCGCGGCGACATCGAGGATGCGCCGGCGCACGGCGTGCTCGGCCGGGAGCACGTCGCGCGTGCCCCGCGGCGCGCTGATCCGACGGCCGGAGGTCATTCGGCGCGCTGACCCTCGAGCTGCTGCCGGTATCGGCGCATCTGGATGCGGTACCTGATCCGATCGAGCGCGACGCCGGCCGGCAGCATCACCACGAAGGCGCCGAGGCTGATGAGGAGGGCCGTCCCGGGCTCCTCCCGAGCGATGTAGACCAGGTACGGGTAGAAGAGCACCGCGACGAGCACGGCCCGGATCAGCGGACCGCGATAGCCCGGCTTGACCGGTGCCTTCGATCCCTTCGATTCCGCCTTCTCGCTCTTCTTTGCGGGCTCGCCATTGGCCGTCGCGAGCTCCGGCCGCTGGCCGGGCGGCGGACCGGCCTTCGGTCGGCGCCGTTTCTTCTTCTTCGCCATGCCCTGCTAGGTCCTCCGGGGGACGTGCGCCTCGACCAGCTGCCGGGGCTCGAGTCGCTCCAAGCCGAGGTCGGCAAGTGTCGCACCCCGGATGGCGTCCTTCGGAACGAGTCCGACCAGCTCGCTCGGCCCAAGCGTCGCGCCGATGCGCTCGGCCTCGGCGCGAACCGCGGCCATCGCCTGGGCGGGGCCGGCGATCAGGGGCTGCTCCAGGTTCATCGACACCTGTGCGCTGCCCTGGGCGACCAGCGGCAGCCCGAGCGCGCGCACTCCCACGAGACCACCGCCCCGCTCCCTGACGCGCGCCGCGATCACGCGTGCCTCGGTCAGCCCGCCATCGGCGAGCGGAACGTTCCAGGCGACGAGGGGGCCCCGCACCCCGACGAGCGTCGCGCCCGCCGTCGGGTGGACGCGGTGCGGCCCGAACTCGGGTGCCTCCTCCCCGGCGTCGAGCCGTGCGGCCATCCCGTCGAGCCCGCCGTCTCGGAGGTGATGGGGGCGCGAGCGCTCCGGGTCGGCGGCGACGTCGGCGTACAGGAAGACCGGAATCCCCCGCTCGCCGAGACCCATCGCGACCTCACCCGCGACGGACCGCGCCGGCCCGTCGTCGGCGGCGTCTCGACGCACGATCGGCACGACGTCGAGCGCGCCGAGCCGTGGGTGGACCCCACGCTGGCGACGCAGGTCGATCAGGTCGACGCTGGCGTCGGCGAGCGCCAGCAGGCCCGAGGCGAGCGCCTGCGGACGGCCCGCGAGGGAGATGACGCTGCGGTCGTGATCGGGATCGCTGTGGACGTCGAGCACGCGCACGCCCGGGCGCCGCGCGGCATCGGCGAGCGCGCCGACGAGTCCGAGGTCCTGCCCCGCGCTCACGTTCGGAACCGCGATCAGGATGGGGTCGGTGGCGGCGTCCGCGGCCTCCGCGCCGGCTTGAGGACCCTCCAGTGCTTCCCTAACGTTCACCAGTGAACTACCTTGCGCGCCCTTCTTCGCCTGCTCACGTTCCTGCGCCCGTACCGCGGCCAGGTCGTGATCACGGCCCTCTGCGCGGCTGGGGTGATGGCAGCCACCATCACCTTGCCATACCTCACGAGGGTCGTGATCGACGAGGTGCTGGTCGCAGGGCGCAGCGGCGTCCTGGTCCCGGTCCTGCTCGGCTTCCTGGCCGTGGGGGCCCTGCGGCTCGTGCTCGCCGTCACCAGACGCCTTCTCGCGGGGCGCGTCAGCCTCGGCGTCGAGGTGGACCTGCGCGCGCGCATGTTCGGCCACCTGCAGCGGCTCTCGGTCGGCTACTTCGACCGGATGCCCGTGGGGCAGCTCATGTCGCGGGCGACGAGCGACCTGCAGACGGTCCGCTTCTTCCTCGGCTACGGGCTCGTCTTCCTCTTCATGAACGTCTTCACGGTGATCGCGGTCACCGTGCTGATGCTCCTGATCGACGCGCGACTCGCGCTGGTCGCGCTCGCGGTCGGGCCCGGCCTGATGCTGATCGCCTGGCGCTACACCAAGGTGTCGAACCCCGTCTTCGTCGACGTCCAGCAGCGCGTCGGAGAGGTGACGGCAATGGCCGAGGAGAGCATCTCGGGCATCCGAATCGTCAAGGCCTTCGGCCAGGAGACGCCGCGTGCCGAGGGGTTCGGCCAGACGGCGACGCGGGCCTTCGACCGCAGCATGGACGCCGCTTGGATCCGGGCGAGCTACCAGCCGCTGATCGGCTTCCTCCCGGTCCTGGGCCTCGCCGGCGTGCTCATCTACGGCGGCATCCTGACCATCGACGGGAGCCTCAGCCTCGGTGAGTTCGTCCAGTTCTACCTCTACCTCACCTTCCTGGTCGGTCCGTTCCGGGTCTTCGGCACCCTCCTCGGAAGCGCGCAACGCGCGATCGCCGGAGGCAAGCGGATCTTCGAGGTGCTCGATGCGAACCCGGACGTCGAGGAGCCGGCGCGGCCGACGCCGCTTCCGGCCGGCCGGGGTGGCGTGCGGCTCGAGCACGTCACGTTCGGCTACGGCGAAGGTCCCGCGGTCCTGTCCGACATCGACCTGGACGTCGAGGCGGGGACGGCCGTCGCCCTGATCGGATCCACCGGCTCCGGCAAGACCACGCTCACGAACCTGCTTCCCCGCTTCGCCGATCCCCGCGAGGGGCGGGTGACGCTCGACGGGGTCGACGTGCGCGAGCTGTCGCTCACCGAGCTGCGCCGCGCCGTCGCCGTCGTGCCCCAGGACCCGTTCCTCTTCTCGATGAGCGTCGGCGAGAACATCTCCTACGGCGCCCCCGACGCCACGGAAGACGACGTGCGCGCGGTGGCGCGGGCGGCACAGGCGGATCGCTTCATCGACGACCTGCCGAAGGGCCTCGACACCGTGGTCGGTGAGCGCGGCTTCACGCTGTCGGGTGGCCAGCGCCAACGGATCGCCATCGCGCGGGCGATCCTCGCGGATCCGCGGGTGCTCGTGCTCGACGACGCGACCGCGTCCGTCGATGCCACGACCGAGGCCGAGATCCACGACGCGCTGCGGGCGGCCATGCGCGGGCGCACGACGATCGTGATCGCCCACCGGCTGTCGACGCTGCAGCTCGCCGACGAGCTCGTGGTGCTGGAGGAGGGTCGCGTCGTTGCCCGCGGCACCCACGAGGAGCTCTATGCGACGAGCCCCGAGTATCGGGAGATCCACGACCACGGCCTCGCCACACCCGCCCAAGACGCCGAGGTGCTCCGATGAGCACCGCCGCCCCGCCCCCCGCCGGCCTGACCACGGAGCGCCCGGAGGCGCGACCGCGCAGGAAGCTGCGAAAGCTCGTCCCGTACTTCCGCCCCTACGCGGGCCGAACCACCGTCACCGTCCTCCTGATGCTGGTCGTCACGGCCGCCGGACTGGCCGGACCGGCCCTGGCCCAGGTCGCGATCGACGACGGCATCCGCGCGGGCGACAAGCTCGTGCTCACGCTCGCGGTCGTCGCGTTCGTCGGCGCTGGGGTCCTCGGCTGGCTCGCGGGCATCTTCCAGAGCTATCTGGCGAGCTGGGTCGGCGAGCGGGTGCTGCTCGATCTGCGCACCCGGACGTTCCGCCACATGATGCGGCTCGAGCTCGGGTACCACGAGCGGACGCCGACGGGGCGCAGCGTGAGCCGCCTCACGAGCGACATCGAGGCGCTGCTCCAGCTCGTGACCGAAGGCGTGACCTCGCTGGTCATCAACGGGCTCACGCTCGTGGGCGTAGTGGCGATCCTCTTCTGGTACGACTGGCGCCTCGCGCTGCTGGTCTTCGTGATCCTCCCGCCGCTCGCGATCGGAACCGCGTGGTTCCGGGTGGTGTCCGAGCGCCTCTACCGGCGCACCCGGGAGCGCGTCGCCGACGTCCTCGCGACCCTCCAGGAGACCCTCGCCGGCATCCGGGTGGTGCAGGGCTTCGGCCGCCAGGAGGCGACCACCGCCCGCCTCGCCGAGGTCAACGAGCGGTATCGGCGCGCGAACTACGCGACGATCAGGGTCTCGGGCGCGTACTTCCCGAGCGTCGAGATGCTCTCGGCGATCGGCGCCGTGGTGATCCTGTACTTCGGCTCGCAGATGGTGCTCGACGACGCGCTGACCGTCGGAGTGATGGTGGCCTTCATCGGGTACCTGTCCAGCTTCTTCGACCCGATCCAGTCGCTCTCGCAGCTCTACAACACGTTCCAGTCCGCGATGGCGGCGCTCGAGAAGATCCTCGGCGTCCTCGAGACCGAGCCGGAGCTTGAGGACGCGCCGAACGCGTACCCCCTGCCCGAGCTGCGAGGAGACGTCCGGTTCGAGGACGTCAGCTTCGGATACGCGGCCGAACCGGTGCTCGAGCACGTCGATCTCGACATCGCGGCGGGACAGACCGTTGCGCTCGTCGGCGAGACCGGAGCCGGCAAGTCGACGCTCGCCAAGCTCGTGGCCCGGTTCTACGACCCCGACGCCGGCCGCGTGCTGCTCGACGGGCACGACGTGCGAGGCGTCACGCAGCGCTCGCTGCGCGCGCAGCTGTCCGTCGTGCCCCAGGAGGGCCACCTCTTCTCGGGCACGCTGCGCGACAACCTGCGGTTCGGGCGGCCGGATGCCACCGACGAGGAGATCGAGGGGGCTTGTGCGGCCATCGGCGCCCTGGACTTCATCAGCGCCCTACCCGACGGCCTCGACACCGAGATCCACGAGCGCGGATCCGAGCTGTCGGCCGGGCAGCGCCAGCTGGTCTCCTTCGCGCGGGCGCTGATCGCGCAGCCCGCGCTCCTGATCCTCGACGAGGCCACCTCGTCGGTCGACCTGCGCACCGAGGCGCGGATCGAGCGAGCGCTCGCGCGCCTGATGCGCGACCGGACGTCGATCGTCATCGCGCACCGCCTCTCCACCATCGTCAAGGCGGACCGGATCGTCGTGATCGAGGGAGGCCACGTCGTGGAGCAGGGCACCCACCAGGAGCTTCTCGCCCGCGGCGGCGCGTACGCGGGGCTCTACGGGGACTGGCTCGGGCGCGGCTGACCCCGTGTGTGCCCGTGCTACGCTCAGCGCGGCCCATCGGTGGGGGATCGTCTAGCGGTAGGACGCCGGGTTCTGGCCCCGGTAGCGGGGGTTCGAATCCTCCTCCCCCAGCCTCTCGCCGGCCATTCGCCGGCGCTCCGTGGCGCATTCGTCTAGGGGCCGAGGACGCCGCCCTCTCACGGCGGAAACACGGGTTCGAATCCCGTATGCGCTACTCACCCGTGGGAGGCGGACGCACATGCGCCCGCCGCCTACGGCTCCACACATAGGAGCGGTCGGGGTCGTTCTGCGGCCTCGGCGCCGACACCTGCGATCGATCGGCTCGAGGCGCCGATCACTCTCGGTGAGCGCTCACAATTGACTCACAGATCCCCCGAAAGGGTGATGTGGACAACCCCCGACGCTGCCGATGAGAGGCATGCCGCTGCAGGATCGCAATAGCGGTCTGGAGCGGACGAGACCGGAAGGGCACCCGGTCTCTCGCGCGGAACCGGAGGGGCACCCGGTCCGCGCATCCCATATCGAGGGGGGTCGTCGGGCACGCTGACCCCCCTCTACACAACCCAGTCCTCCCAGACGGGCGTGTCCCCCACCTCACGGACCACGATCAGGTTCGTCTGGCCGGCGCCGGCGCCCGTCGGCCCGTAGACCAGCACGACCGGCGTGCCGCTCGGCAGACCGAGCGACCGCTCGACCGCGGCGAGCAGCTGGGCCACGAGATCGTCGGTGTCCTGCGGTCGCTCCTGGGAGACGATCGGGACCACGCCCCACTCCAGCGCGAGCTGCTGCGCCACGCGGTCGGACTCGGTCACGGCGACGACCGGTCGGCGCGGCCGATGGCGCGCGGCCTCCCGCACCGAGCTTCCGGTCTCGGTGGGCATTGCGATCGCCGCCGCGCCGACCCGCTCGGCGAGCTGGACGGCGGTCTCGATCACCGCCGCGGACCGGCCGGAGTGGAGCGCCTCCTGCTCGCGCGGGCCGAGCCCCTGCTCGGCCGCGGCAGCGATCTCGGCCATGGCGTCGACGGCCTCGATGGGGAAGTCGCCGATCGTGGTCTCGGCCGAGAGCATCAGCGTCGAGGTGCCGTCGAACACGGCGTTCGCGATGTCCGCCGCCTCCGCGCGCGTGGGCTCGGCCGAGTGGATCATGGACTCGAGCATCTGCGTGGCGGTGATCACGAGCTTTCCGCGCGCTCGCGCCGCCGAGATGATCGCCTTCTGGAGCTCGGGGACGCGCGCCACCCCGGCCTCGACGCCGAGGTCGCCTCGGGCGACCATCACGGCGTCGCTGACCGCGACGATGCTGTCGAGCGACTCGACGGCCGGGAGCTTCTCGATCTTCGCGACGACCCTTGCGTCGCTGCCCTTGGCCGTGAGCGCGCCACGAAGCGAGCGCACGTCCGCCTCGTCGTTGACGAACGACAACGCGACGTAGTCCGCACCCAGCTCGACGGCGGTTCGCAGGTCCGCCATGTCCTTCTCGGTCAGGGCGGGCAGGTCGGTCTCGGCGAACGTGACCACGAAACCCTTCTTGGCGGCGAGCCCGCCAGCCCGAACGCAGGTGCCGACCACCACGCCCGGCCGCTCCGGGTCCTCGCGCAGCGCCGCGAACCTGGGGGTCCCGTCACCGATCACGATCTGGGACCGCCCCGGCGTCACCGCCCCGACCAGATCCGGCCAGCTCGTCGGAAGGGCATCACCCCCGTCGATCCCCGCCGGCGCGAAGGCAATCTCCTCGCCCTGAGCCACCTGACGCTCGACGACGTCCCCGAGGCGGGCCTTCGGGCCGGCCAGGTCGACCAGCAGGGATACCGCGCGCCCGGCGCGGGCGCCGGCCTCGCGCAGCGCTCGGGCCCGCATCCGCCACTCCTCGGGCGTGCCGTGCGCGCAGTTGATGCGGCCGCCGTCCAGTCCGACGTCCACCATCGCCTCGAGGATCCCCGGCGGGTCGGTCGACGGGCCCAGCGTGGCCAGGACCTTCGCCAGGCGAGAGTTCAGCACTTCGACGCTGGGCGACACGGCGCCATTCTGCCCCGCACCGGGGCGCCCCGCCACGTCGGCACGCGTCTCGTGACGCCGTTTCACACGGCGTCGATTGCTCTCGCGTCCGGCTCAGGTGTCGGACCGGACGGTCCGGGTCGTTCCGACCCGGCATGCGTCCTCTCGCTGAACACCTGCGATCAATCGATCCGGGGCATCGCTCGCTCTCGGGTTCAGCTCACGGTGGACCGGGCGGTCCGGGTCGTTCCGACCCGGCATGCGTCCTCTCGCCGGACAGCTGCGATCTATCGACACAGGGCGTC
>JANQPH010000007.1 GCA_028285405.1 Thermoleophilia bacterium | reverse complement strand
TGAGGAGCCGCTTCGCCAGCTGGCCGACAACGCTGGCCTTGAGGGCAGCGTTGTGGTCGGCAAGGTGACCGAGCTGGATGCCGGCATGGGTCTGGATGTCGACACCGGCGAGTACGTGGACCTGATCGAGGCCGGCATCATCGATCCGGCCATGGTGACGCGCTCTGCCCTGCAGAACGCCGCCTCGATCGCCAAGAACGTGATCACCACCGAGGCGGTCGTGGCCGACAAGCCCGAAGAGGGTGGCGGCGGCGCTCCGGCCATGCCCGACATGGGTGGCATGGGCGGCATGATGTAAGGAGGGCACAGAGCCCCGGCCCCTCGACGCTGACGAGCGCAGCTCGTCGCCTTCCTGGGTCCGGGGCCTGGCTGCCCGACGCGCAGGCCGCAGCGCTTCGCCCTGAGGGCAATCTGTCCGTCTGGCCATGCCCCATGGGGCGTGCCCTCAGGGTGAAGTGACCGGACGAAGTCAGGACAAAGAGGGCGCAGCGCCCGGCCCATCGGCTCGGGTTCAGCTCTCGTGCGAACGGCGCTCCTCGGGGCGCCGTTCGTCGTTTCGGGAGCGCGCCTGCAGGACGCCGGTGGCCGCTACCCTCCGCCACCGTGCCCGACCAGCCGTCCGTCCAGAACGATGCCGCCGCTCCGCTGTTTGCGGACTACGCCACGGACGGGTTCTACGACGAGATGTTCGCCGCGCCGGGCGAGCCGCGGCAGGCCTACGCCGCGCTCCACCGCCGACTCCTGCGGATGGAGCCGCCGGCCTTCGCCAGCAAGGCCAGGCTGGCCGAGAGCGCATACCTGGCCCAGGGCATCACCTTCGCGCACGACGGGCGCGAGCGGCCGTTCCCGTTCGATCTGCTCCCACGCCTGATCGCCGCGGAGGAGTGGGCGCAGGTGGAGCTCGGTCTCGCGCAGCGGGTGCGAGCGCTCGATCGCTTCTGCCAGGACATCTACGGGCCCGCGCGGGCGATCGCCGACGGGGTGCTGCCGCGGCACCTGGTCGTGACCTGCGGCGGCTACCAGCGGGCGATGGTCGGCGTCGAGCCGCCGCTCGGACGGTTCGTGCACCTGGCCGGCATCGACCTCGTCCGCGACGACGCGGGGCGCTGGCTCGTGCTCGAGGACAACGTCCGCAGCCCGTCGGGGATGTCGTACCTGGTCCAGAACCGGACCTTCATGCGCCGTGTGTTCCCCGAGGCGTTCCGCGGCCAGATCGTCGAGCCGGTCGGCCACGGTCCGTACCTGCTGCTCTGGGCGCTCCAGGCCGTCGCGCCGGTGGGGGTCGACAACCCTCGGGTCGTCCTGCTGACGCCCGGTCCCGCGAACGCCGCCTACTACGACCACGCCTTCCTGGCGCAGCAGATGGGCATCCCGCTCGTCGAGGGGCGCGACATGGTGGTCCGCAACCGTCGCCTGTACGTGAAGACGACGGCCGGCAGGGAGCGGGTCGACGTGGTCTACCGCCGCATCGACGACACCTTTCTCGATCCCGCCAGCCTCCGACCCGACTCGCTGCTCGGCGTCGCCGGGCTGATGCAGGTCGTGCGGGAGGGCCGGGTCGCGATCTGCAACGCGATCGGCACCGGTGTGGCCGACGACAAGGCGATCTACGCGTACATGCCGGATCTCATTCGCTACTACCTGGACGAGGAGCCGATCATCGGGCAGGTGCCGACCTACCTCCCGGAGCGCGACGCCGACCGCGACTACGTCCTCGACCACCTCGAGCGGCTCTTCGTGAAGGCCGTCGACGGCGCGGGCGGCCACGGCATGCTCGCCGGCGCGGCGGCGAGTCCCGAGGAGCGTGAGGCCTTCGCCCGCCGGATCGCGGCCAACCCACGCGCGTACATCGCCCAGGAGACCGTGAAGCTGTCGCGCGCACCGGTGCTCGTGAACGGCGGGTTTCGGCCACGCCACGTCGACCTGCGCCCGTTCGTCGTCTACGGCCGCGCCCCGGTCGTCGTTCCCGGCGGCCTCACACGGGTCGCGCTGCGCGAGGGCTCGCTCGTCGTGAACTCGTCGCAGGGCGGCGGCAGCAAGGACACCTGGGTGATCTCCGGATGATGCTCGCGCGCGTCGCCGAGGCGCTGTTCTGGGCATCGCGCGACATCGAGCGCGCGGAGACCACCGCCCGCGGCCTGGAGGTCGGGCACGCGGCCACGCTCGAGTCGGTGTTCGGAGCTGGAGCGGCTGCGCACGGAGAGGCGTCGTGGGAGGCGCTCGTCGAGCTGGCCGGCGATCCGGAGGAGTTCGCGGCCGAGCACCAGGAGGCCTCCGAGCGGAGTGTCGCCTGGCACCTGACGTTCGGCGAGGCCAATCCCAACAGCGTCCAGAGCTCTGTCACTCGCGCTCGGGAGACCGTCCGTTCCGTCCGCGATCGGCTGCCGAGCGAGGTGTGGGAGGCGATCAACACGCTGTACCTCGACCTCGCCGACTGGTCGGCGTCTCGGCTGGAGCGGGAGGGTCCGTACGCCTTCTGCGCTCAGGTGCGGCGGCAGATCTTCCTGGTCTACGGGCTCGTCGAGCACAGCGTCCGTCGCGACGACGCGTACCAGTTCTTTCGCCTCGGACGGTTCCTCGAGCGCGCCGATCGGACCGCCCGGCTGCTCGAGGTCGCCCACGACATCGGCGCCGACAGCGCGCCGGCCGGCCCATTCGACGTGCAGCGCTCGGCGACCGTCCTTCGCGCCGCCAGGGCGTTCGAGGCCTTCATCTCGGTCGAGCCGAACGACATGTCGCCGGCGGCGGTGAGCCGGTTCCTGATCCTGGACGATCGCCATCCCTGTGCGATCGCCTTCTGCGTGGACAATCTGGCGGACGCCCTGGGGGACCTGGTGCGCACCGGCGACATCGCGGCGGATGCGCCGCCGCTGGTGGCCGTCGACGTCGCGCGAGACCTTCTCGACACCGCGG
This sequence comes from Thermoleophilia bacterium, assembly GCA_028285405.1. Classification (GTDB taxonomy): domain Bacteria; phylum Actinomycetota; class Thermoleophilia; order Miltoncostaeales; family Miltoncostaeaceae; genus JANQPH01. The sequence continues at coordinate 6,315 of JANQPH010000007.1, read as the reverse complement.
GCCGGCTCCCATGGGACCGGATCCTCGCCGAGCTCCTCGCCAGGCTCCGGCGCCTCGCCGAGATGATCGAGGGCGCGATCGTCGAGTCCTGCTTCTTGGCCGAGTACGACCGCCGGCCGGCAGACGCGGCGATCCAGTCGACCCTCCAGCCCCAGGACTGAGCCGTGGCCACGTTTCGCGCCGTCCACACGACCGAGCTCCGCTACCGGGGTGAGGTGTCCGAGAGCGTCAACGAGGCCTGGCTGACACCACCGCACTCCGATCGCCAGTCGGTCCGCGAGGCCGGCATCAGGACCTTTCCCGAGGCCGAGCTGATCCGTCACGTGGATGCCTACCGAAACACGGTCACCTGGTTCCAGATCGTCGACCGGCACGACCGGCTCGTCGTCGAGTCGCACGCCATCGTCGACGTCCTCCCCGCGCGGGCGCACGAGGAGCCGGGCTGGGCGGCGATCGAGGACCCGGCGCACGCCAACGAGCTCGCCGAGTTCCTCGCCCCGTCCCGTCACGTGCGGTGGCCGGCGCCGATCGCGTCCTTCGCCGACGAGCTCGAACTCGACGAGACCGACGGGGTCCTGGGTTGGCTGCGATCGCTCGAGCGCGGCCTCAACGAGACCGTCCGGTACGCCCCCGGCAGCACGGGTGTCGAGACGGCGGTCGAGGAGGTCGTGCACGCGCGTCGGGGCGTGTGCCAGGACCTGGCGCATCTGGGCATCGCCATCTGCCGGCTGCGTGGCGTCCCGGCGCGGTACGTGAGCGGCTGGTTCAACGACCCCGCCGCCGAGGGGCCGCTCGAGAGCCATGCCTGGCTCGAGGCGCACCTCGGGCCGGCGGGGTGGGTCGAGAGCGACCCGACACACCCGGGGATGGTGCACGACCGATACGTCCGGCTGGCTGTCGGGCGCGACTACGGGGACGTGCCGCCGCTGCGTGGCTCCTACGTCGGTCCGCCGACCGCCGAGATGGAGGTCCAGGTCACCATCGACGAGCACCGTGAGCCGAACCCGACACCGAGCAATGTCCTACATGGTTCGGTCGCAGGCTCAGCCTCGGGCGGTGAACCGGACGGTCCGGGTCTTCCGGACCCGGCTGCGTCCTCTCGCTGAACACCTGTGATGGGCGGGCACGAGGCGCCCACTCCTCTCGGGTTCAGCTCACAGTGAACCGGACGGTCCGGGTCTTCCGGACCCGGCTGCGTCCTCTCGCTGAACATCTGCGACCGATCGATCCGGGGAATCGATCGTTCTTTGGTTCAGCTCACAGTGTGACCGGCCGAAGTTCGGGGCACTCCGGTTGCGGTCTTCGACTTCGGCCGATCACCGGCGCACTCCGCACGGCACGATTCGGCCACACCAGCCCTCCCGGCTGGAGGGACTCGCGCCATCCGGGCGCGATTTGCCCTCATCGCGCGATCGCCCGCTGAGCTGATCGTGCCGGGAGTACGCCGGCACTGCGGCCTGCGCGTCGTCGACTGACAGCGCCCTCAAGGGGCGCGGTCAGCGACTCCTTGCTCAGTGGCTCTCGATCACCCGGTCGACGATCCCGTAGTCCTTGGCCTGCTCGGCCGACATGAAGTTGTCGCGCTCGGTGTCGCGGTTGACGTCGTCGACGTCCTTGCCGGTGTGCTTGGCGATGATCTCGTCGAGCCGGCGGCGGGTGTCGAGCGCTTCCCTCGCGTGGATCTCGATGTCCGACGCCTGACCCGAGAAACCGCCCGAGACCTGGTGGATCAGGATCTTCGCGTTGGGGAGGGCCATGCGCTTTCCGGCCTCACCGCCGGCGAGCAGCAGCGCGCCCATGCTCATCGCGACCCCGACGCAGATCGTCTGCACCTGGGGCTTGATGAACTGCATCGTGTCGTAGATCGCCAGGCCGGCGTAGACGCTCCCACCCGGTGAGTTGATGTAGATCGAGACGTCCTTGTCGGGATCCTCGCTCTCCAGGTGGAGGAGCTGGGCCACGATGAGGTTCGAGATCTGATCGTCGATGGGCGTTCCGAGGAAGATGATCCGCTCGTTGAGCAGACGGGAGTAGATGTCGAACGAGCGCTCTCCGCGGGAGGTCTGCTCGATCACCATCGGGATCAGGGGCATTCGGGCTCCATTTCCGGCCGTTGGGAACTCATCTGGACACTGCGAGGACGAAGACCACGTAGACCGCGACGACGACGAACACGCCGACCGCGATCAGGGCACCCGTACGGGGGTCCATCCGTCGGCGCCTCGGCGCGCTCCCCGCCGATGCCGGCTGCCGTCCGCGCCACCACCACTCGAATCCGACGCAGGCTCCGGCGGCGATCAGGGTCGCCAGGCCCAGGCCCAGGGAGAGCGGCCCGTTCGGGGCGACCAGCGGGTAGATCGCCAGGAGCACGATCCAGATCGGAAGCCCGACGAGCGCGCATCGGCCGAGCGTGCGCTTGGTGGCGTCCAGCTTCTCGAGGAACCGCTCCTGCTCGGGATCGCTCAGCTCGACGTCCTCGACCACGTCCTCGTCGCGGCGGACGCCCCGCCATTCGTCGAGGCCATCGCGAAGCTGCTGCCATCTGGTGCGTGTCGCCGCCGTCACTCGGTCAAGGGTAGAGCGGTTCGTCGCGCGCCGCCGCGAGAGCCGCCCTGGCGATCGAGTACTCCTCCGCGGTCCGTCCAGCGACCGCTGGCCAGCGCGACTCGACGTCCAGCAGCGCGGCCGGAACGTCCTGGGGCTCCGGGAGCCCGACGACCACACCGGCCTCGCGCGCGATCAGCACCGACGCCGCGACATCGACCGCCCGAACCGCGCCGAGGGCGACCATCGCGTCGACCCGGCCCGCGGCCGCCTGGCACATCGAGAGCGCGGCCGAGCCGAGCACGCGGATCCGGTTGACCTGCCCCTCCATCACCGGCGCGGCCCGGGCGACGCGCGCCGGCGTTGCGCCCTCGAGGGCGACCAGGTCCAGCATCGGGCCGGCGCCGGCCTCGTCGGGAACCACCGGAGCGCCGTTCACCCACACGCCCCGTCCGCGCTCGGCGACCCACTCCTCGCCGCTGCCGTAGTCGTGGACCCAGCCGAGCCAGACGTCCGCCATCGTCGGCCCGTCCGCGAGCGCGATCGACGTCGAGAACCCGGGCATCCCGCGCTTCGCGTTCAGGCTGCCGTCGATCGGGTCGATCACCGCCAGCATCGACTCGGATCCGGGGCGGAGGCCGATCTCCTCGCTCAGGATCCCGATGCCGGTCGGCTCCAGCGTGGCGAGGACCACGTCCTCGGCCACCCGGTCGATCAGGACCGTGATGTCCCCGCCGGCGCCGCGCCCCTGCCCTTCGCGGCGTCGCGAGGGCGAGAGCGTCGCGGCCTCGTCCCGAATGCGCGCGCCCGCGTCGCGAAAGCGCGCGAGCCACTCGGTGGCGGCGGCGCTGGGCCCGCCGTCCGCGCTCATTTGTCGAGCGGGTGGAACGCCATCCCGGTCAGGAGCTTCGGGAAGAAGTAGGTCGACTTCTGCGGCATCGTCTCGCCGGCCTCGGCGACGGCGGCCACGTCCGGCTTCGGGATGGGGCGCAGAATCGCGGCGGCGCCAGCGCGACCCTCGGCGACCATCGCCATCGCCTCGAGCGCGTCCTTGGTGTAGGTCAGCACGCCGTCGGCCGACAGCTTGGCCTGGTCCGCGCCGAAGGTGGGCACGAGGATCTCGCGCTCCAGCACCGCGACGTCCAGCCGCTCGCCGGGCGTGGCGGTGTCGGCCTTGGGGGCGGTCAGGAGCGTGAGCCCGTGGGCCGTCGCGAGCCCGATCGCCGTGACCTCGGCGGGCGCCTCGGCCAACGCCTCGACCATCGCCGCGGGGCTCTCGATCGCCGATGCGGTGAAGGCGTCGAGCCGCCCGCCCGGCCAGCTCGCGAGCACGCGGTGCGTCGGCAGCACCTCGAGGCCGTCGTCGTCCAGCGAGGTGAGCCCCATCATCACCCGCTGCCACGGGGCATCCTCGATGTCGCCCTCGGCCTCGGCGCGCTCGTTGCGGTACGCAAGGGCCGTCTCGTAGCGGTGGTGCCCGTCGGCGATGAGGATCCACTTGTCGGCGAGGGCCTCGTGCACGGCGGCGCACGCCTCGGCGTCGGTCACGTGCCAGATGCGGTGGACCACGCCGTCGACATCGGTCAGCTCCGCGAGCGGCGGGTCGGTGATCCCGGCCGCGGCCCAGGCCGCTCCGGCCTCGTCCGGGTACAGGCCGAACACCGGCGAGAGGTTCGTGCGCACGGCCCTGGTGAGGCGCAGGCGGTCCTCCTTCGGGCCCCGGTGCGTGCGCTCGTGCGGGCGCACCACCCGCGCCTCGTACGGCTCGACCTTGACCGCCCCGACCAGTGTGTTGCGCGTGCGCTCGCCGCCTCCGGGGAGCTGGAACGTCTGCGTCCACGCGACGAACATGGGCTGCTCGGAGCGCACGAGCGCACCGCTCGTCATCCAGTCCGCGATCAGCCCCGCGACCTGGTCGTAGGCCACCTCCGGGAGGATCAGGTGGACGGCGTTGTGCGGGCTCCGCGCGAGGTAACCCGCGCGCTCGTCATCGGAGATGACGTCGTACGGCGGGCAGACCAGCGACCCGAGTGATCCTGCGTTGTCGCTGTCGTAGTAGGCCGCGCGGAAAGGTCTGACGTCGGCCATCGGCGCGGCAGCCTAGCAGCGGTTGGGGCTCGCCCCCGTAGCCTGAGTGACACCGGAAGGAGGAAGGGTGCAGACCCACGTCGTGCGGGTGGCCCGATCCGCGGATCGCCTGCCCCGAGACGAGCAGCTCGCCTGGAGGCTCGCCGCCGCCGCCACCGACGACGCCCCGCTCGCCGACGGGGTCATCGAGGCCGTCGCGAATCGGCTCGTCGACAACGCGGCCGTGGCCGTCGCGGCGCTCGGGCGGGCGCCGGTCGCGAGCGCTCGAGCGCAGGCGTTGGCGCACCCCCTCGAGCCGGGCGCGACGATCCTGGGGGTGTCGCGCCGGCTCCGCGTGTCTCCCGAGTGGGCGGCGTGGGCGAACGGGGTCGCCGTTCGAGAGCTCGACTTCCACGACACGTTCCTCGGTGCCGACTACTCGCATCCGGCCGACAACATCCCCCCGATCCTCGCCGTCGCGCAGCACTGCGGGCGGTCCGGCGCGGACCTCGTGCGCGGGATCGTCGCCGCATACGAGGTCCAGGTCGCGCTCGTGCGAGGCATCTGTCTGCACGAGCACCGGATCGACCACATCGCGCACCTCGGCCCGTCGGCCACGGCCGGGATCGCCGCCGCCCTCGGCCTCGACACCGAGACGGCCTACCGCGCGATCGGGCAAGCCCTGCACGTGACGACCACCACCCGCCAGTCCCGCAAAGGCGAGATCTCGAGCTGGAAGGCGTACGCCCCCGCGTTCGCGGGGAAGGTCGCGATCGAGGCCGTCGACCGGGCCATGCGGGGCGAGGGGGCGCCGGCGCCGATCTACGAGGGCGAGGACGGGGTCCTCGCCTGGCTCCTCGGTGGGCCGGACGCCCGCTACGAGGTGTCGCTGCCGGGCCCGGGGGAGCCGCGCGGAGCGATCCTCGAGACCTATCCCAAGGAGCACTCGGCCGAGTACCAGGCCCAGGCGTTCATCGACCTCGCGATCTCCCTGGCCCCCGCGCTCGGCGACCTGTCGCGGGTCGAGCGGATCGAGATCCACACGAGCCACCACACGCACAACGTGATCGGCTCGGGCTCGGGCGACCCGCAGAAGTACGACCCGCGGGCGAGCCGGGAGACGCTCGACCACTCGCTGCCGTACATCGTCGCGGTGGCGCTCGAGGACCGGGCCTGGGACCACGAGGGCTCCTACACGCGCGAGCGCGCCACCCGCGCCTCGACCGTCGATCTGTGGCGCAAGATCGGGACGTCCGAGGATCGGGCCTGGACCGCGCGCTACCACGACCCCGATCCGGCGCGGCGGGCGTTCGGTGGTCGCATGGTCGCGACGCTCGACGACGGTACGACCGTCGAGGGGGAGTTGGCGCTGGCCAACGCACATCCGCGCGGCGCGCGTCCATTCGGCCGCGAGCAGTTCGTCGCCAAGCTCGAGCGGCTGAGCCGCGACGCCGTCTCGGCCGAGGAGGTCGCTCGGTTCGTCGCGGCCGCGACCGCGGTCGCTCAGCTGGAGGCCGGCGGCCTCTGCGACCTGACGCTCGAGGCGTCGTCTCCGCTCCCGACGGGGCCGGCGGGGATCTTCGAGGGCTGAGCCGAGAAGAGCTCGATCGTGCGCGCGTTGATCGCGACCGTGTCCGCCACGTTCCTGCCGTAGCCGCCGGCCAGGAGCACGACCACCGGGATCCCCGCGGCCCGAAGGGCGTC
>JANQPH010000047.1 GCA_028285405.1 Thermoleophilia bacterium | reverse complement strand
CAGGTCGTTGCCGCCCCGCCCGAGGATCACGTCGGCTCCGCCGAGGCCGACGATCACGTCGCGGCCCGTGGTGCCCACCAGCCGGTCGGCGCCGGGGGTGCCGACGATCGTGGCCGGCACGCCGGCGCACCGGCGTGTGACGGTCGCCGAGGGTTGGGGCGACTCGGCCGACGCGGCGCCTGGGCCGGGCCCTCCGGCCGGAGCACCGCCGGCGGGCGGGGAGCCGCCGCTCGGACCGGACTGGCCGGCGGAGGTGGGGGAGCGGATCGTTCGGGGCACGATCGGATTGCCCGCCGAGTCCGTGACCGCCGAGCCGATCGTGAGCTCGTAATCGGTTCCGGCCTCCAGGTCGATCGCCGGATCGAGCACAACCCGCGAGCAGGCCGGCTGATCCAGCGTGGCGGCGACGGCCGGCCCGCCAGCGGCGCGGCGCAGCCGCACCGACGCGGCGGTGAGGGTGGCGGGATCGATCCCCTCCGAGAAGGTCGCGACCAGGCTCGAGCCGACCGGCACCCCGCTGGCCCCGTCGGCGGGACTCGAGGCCGTCAGCGTCGGCGCGGTGCCGTCCGCGGGCGTGCTGGGGTCCAGGTCGAGGACCACGGGAGCGCTGACGAGGCCTGGCACCCCGGTCGGATGCGCGGTGAGGTAGTTGAGGCCCGTGTCCGTCGCCGCGCCGTTCGCGGCGTCGGTGAGCGTGACGGAGACGTCGGCCGTGCCGTTCGCCCCGATCGAGAAGGGGATCTCCTCGAACGCAACCGCCGTGTTGGCCTCGAACGGGTCCGGATCGAAGGGCGCTCCGAGGCCGGTGACATCGAGCTCCCCCTCGGCTCGCAGCAGAACGCCGCTCGTTCCGGGTGGGCCGGTCACGACCAGTGCCTGCTGGGCGCCCGCGACCGCCGCGGGCGCTGGCGCGCACGCCGCTCGCCGCAGCCCGACCTCGGTGAGCGCGCCCGGGGTGAGCGACGCAGCGGATGCCGTGTCGCTCGTTCGGACCAGGTCTCGGCTGAGGCTGCTGCCGTCCGAGAAGTCGACGGTCAGCGTCGCCCCGTGGAGCTCCGCTCCCGAGACGGGACCGGCCGGCGCGCTCCCGCTCGATCCCTTGATCGACGTCGGGTCGATGTCGATCGCAAACGCAAGGGTGTTGCCGGGTCCGAGCCCGGTCGTCGTGACGTGCAGCCGATCGAAGCCGCCGTCGCGCGGCCCGCTGTGCGTACCGACCGCGGTGACGCCGGACGACGTACCGGCACTCACGTCGAACGACCGGCAGACCGTGTCGCCGCCGGGATCATTCGGGCAGTCGAGGTCGTTCGGTCCCTCGTCGTCGGGATCGAAGACCAGGTCCGGAAAGAGGGCCGGCCCGCTCGCGAGATCGATCGTGAAGCCGGTGATCGCCGGGCCCCCGGCGGACGCGTCGTTCGTGAGGACGAACGAGCCGCTTCCGAACGTCGACGCGCTCGCGATGTTCGTAGAGCTGGGGCTCACGTCGAGCGACGCGGCCGGCTGAGCGGCGGCCTGCGCGGCAACGCCGGCCCCGAGGACCCCCAGACAGAGGGCGGGGGCGATCCATCGCATCGGGCCTCCGGGCACAGGTCGAGGGTATGCGGTCGGGGCGGCGGTTTCGGTGGACGAAGGTCGAGTCTTCGGGTCGAGGAGCGCATCCGTCGGGGGCGCCAGAGCCTCCCCCCTCGCGCGGCCGCGCCTGGCCCTCAGGCGCCGCCGAGCACCATCGTCGCGGTGACCCCGCCTCCGGCGGTGACGTTGGTGATCTCGGAGGGGCTCAGGCGGGCGAGGACGCCGCTCGCCTCCGCGTCGAACAGGAAGGGGTCGGTGTCCTCGAAGAACTCCGCCTCCTCGCCCGGCTCGCCGAGGATCGGATAGGGCTCGCGCTGCAGATGGACGCGCTCCTGCACGACATCGCCGTCCAACCCCACCCGAATCGCGTCCTCCCACTCGGCGGCGCTGACCCGCCACCCCAGCACCACGCCGCGCGCGGCGAATCCGTGGACGGGCTTCAGCACCAGCCTGGCGCGGTGCTCGTGCACCCAGGGCATCAGATCGATCGACTCCCCATGCGGCCCGGTGGAGCGCCCCTCACGGAGCAGCCGCGTCCACGGCACGTGCCGGTCGACCGCCCGCCGCTCGGCGGCCGACAGGCCCAGATCCAGCCCCGGGTCCGTGACGAGCGCCAGGAGCGCCTTTCGGCCCAGCGGTCCGGTGCCCAGCGGGTTGATGACCGGCGTCCCCGCACGCGCGGCCTCGAGCAGGGGCGCCGCGTCGTCCGGGCGGTCGAGCAGCTCGGGGGTGAAGCAGGTCCTGATCACGAGGCCGACATGGGCCCCGTCGAGGCTCGTCCCGCGCGCACCGGTCTCGAGCCGGCGCGGATCGACGAAGTGGACCGTCCGCCCGCGCCGCTCGAGGTGCTCGGCGATGGTCGCCAGCACGTCGATCCGACTCGGGGTGTCGTCCCAGATCACCCAGGCGATCACCGACCCCGCCGGTGCGCCCGACAGCGCGCCGTCGACCACCCGGTCGAAGGCGGGGAGCATGCGGAGCATCCGGCCGCCGAACTCGCGCCCGAACTCCTCGGTCACGGCGAGACCGTCGAACAGGTCGGCGACCGAGTCGTTGTGCGCCTCACCCGCCGGCATGTCGGAGTTCAGCTCCATCACGTGCAGTCGCGTCCGGGCGAGCGACGCGTCGAGCCGCAGGAAGAGGGGCGTGGCGGCCTCAGGGCGCGGATCGAGCTCGCGCACTTGGCGGCAGAAGTCCCGCATGCCGCCGGTCAGCTCGTCGGGAATGGCGCCCGACTCGACGGTGGCCAGCGCCTTTCGGAGCGCGGCCACGACGAGCTCGGCCATGGTCTGCTCCTCGCGATGCCGCTCGGCCGTGACGAACCGAGGCCGGAGCACCCGACAGAGCGGGCGCCCCTCCTCGATCAGGCCGTGCGCGTCGAGCCGCTCCGACAACCCGTCGGGATCGCTCGCCACCGGGTCGGCGGCGAGCAGCTCACGCCACCGGACGATCGCCTGGTCGACGACCTCCGAGCCCATGTCAGCGCGGCGCTCCGCTCCTCGACAAGGAGTCGGAGCCCTCGCCTCCTTGCTATCCGAGCATCGAGGAGACGGTGTCCCGCTCCTCGACCAGCTCCCCGTTCGTCACGCCGAGCTTGCCGACGGCGAACTCGGAGTGCTGGAACGACGTGTCGACCTGATACGTACCGACACCCGTCGTGGTGACGGGCACCGACGCCCAGATCCCCTCGGCGAAGCCATAGTTGCCGTCCGACCGCACCGCGATCGAGTGCAGCGGCCCGCCAGGTGTCGCCAGCGACTTGACGTGGTCGATGGCGGCGTTCGCCGCCGATGCTGCGCTCGACAGGCCACGTGCCTCGATGATCGCCGCGCCGCGCTTTCCGACCGTGGGGAGGAACTCCTCCTTCAGCCAGGCGTCGTCGCTCACGACATCGACCGCCGGCTTGCCGGAGATCGTCGCGTTCTCGAAGTCGGCGTACATCGTCGGGGAGTGGTTCCCGAAGATGATGATGTTCTCGACGTCGGCGATCGCCGTCTCGGACTTCTTGGCCAGCTGCGCCTGCGCGCGGTTCTGGTCGAGACGCGTCATCGCCGTGAACCGCTCGGGCGCGAGCCGCTTGGCCTGGCTCGCCGCGATCATGCAGTTCGTGTTGCAGGGGTTCCCCACCACGACGACGTTGCAGTCGTCCGCGGCGACATCGTCGAGCGCCTTGCCCTGCTCGACGAAGATCGCGCCGTTGTCCTTCAGCAGATCGGCCCGCTCCATCCCCGGCCCGCGCGGCTTGCTCCCGATGAGGAGCGCCCACTCGGCGTCCGCGAACGCGACTCGCGGGTCGTCGGTCATGACGATCCCCTCGAGCAGCGGGAAGGCGCAGTCGTCGAGCTCCATCGCGACACCGCGCATCGCCTTCTGCGGGCCCTCGACGGGAATCTCGAGCAGCTGCAGGATCAGCGGCTGGTCGGTCCCCAGCATCTCCCCCGCCGCGATGCGGGGGAGGATGCTGTAGCCGATCTGGCCCGCGGCGCCGGTGACGGCGACGCGGACCGGTGCCTTGGCTGCGCTCACGCGGCCACCCGCATCTTCTCGATCAGCGCGTCGGCGACCTCGGAGGTCCCGACGGCCGTCGGGTCGTCCCGGTTCGGCTTCATGTCGTACGTGACCGACTTGCCCTCGCGGATCACGTCGGCGATCGCGCCTTCCATGCGCTTGGCCGCGTCCCACTCCTCGAGGTGCTGGAGCATCATCACGCCCGAGAGCATCATCGCCATCGGGTTGACCTTGTTCTGGCCCGTGTACTTCGGAGCCGAGCCGTGGGTCGGCTCGAACAGCGCAGCGCCGTCGCCGATGTTGGCTCCCGGCGCGACACCGAGGCCGCCGACCAGGCCGGCGCCGAGGTCGCTGAGGATGTCCCCGTAGAGGTTGGGGAGCACGATCACGTCATACAGCTCCGGCTTCTGGATGAGCTGCATGCACATGTTGTCGACGATGCGCTCCTCGAACTCGATGTCCGGGTTGCGCTCGGCGACCTCGCTCGCGACCTGCAGGTACAGGCCGTCCGTGTACTTCATGATGTTGGCCTTGTGCACGGCCGTGACCTTCTTGCGGCCGTACTGGCGGGCGTAGTCGAACGCGAACTGGACGATGCGCTCCGTACCCGGCACCGAGATCGGCTTGATCGAGATCCCGGCGTGCTCCTTGATGTCCTTCCGCGCATCCGGGTCGAGCTCGACGATCTTCTCGATCAGTGCCGCGGTCTCCGGGGTGTCCTTCTCGAACTCGACGCCCGCGTAGAGATCCTCGGTGTTCTCCCTGATGAAGACGACGTCGATGTCGTCGTACAGCGAGCGGACCCCTTCGTACGACTTGCAGGGGCGCACGCACGCGTAGAGATCAAGCATCTTGCGAAGCGCGACGTTGACGCTTCGAAACCCATGTCCGACCGGCGTGGTGATCGGACCCTTGATGCCGCAACCCGTCGAGCGGAGCGACTCAAGCACGCTATCCGGAAGCGGCGTGCCGGCCTCCTCCAAGATGTCGACGCCGGCTTCCTGTACGTCCCAGTCGAACTCCGCACCCGACGCGTCCAGGACGCGCTTCGTCGCCTCCGCGATCTCTGGGCCGGTGCCGTCGCCTGGGATGAACGTGACGCGATGTGCCACGAGACGACTCCTTCGGCTCTCTCCGACACGCGGCCGCCCCGACATGAGGCGGCCGCGCAAGACGCCGTCAAGTATATGCGAGCAATCACCCGATAGGCGGTCCCTCCGGCCCCTCGAGAGAGGGTCGCCTGGCCCGAATGGCCCGTGTCCGCCCGGGACGAAAGGCCCGGTCCGGTAACCTCAGCCGCAATCGTGAGGCTCTCGAACAGCAGGGAGATCGACATTGCGCAGCCATGACGTCGTGGTGGTCGGTGCCGGGTTGGCCGGCATGCGAGCCGCGATCGCGGCGCACGAGGCCGGCGCCGACGTTGCCCTCGTGACCAAGGTGCACCCGGTCCGCAGCCACTCCGGAGCGGCGCAGGGCGGCATCAACGCCGCGCTGGGGAACCGCTCGGACGACTCCCCGGCGTCCCACACCTTCGACACGGTCAAGGGCGCCGACTACATCGGCGATCAGGACGCCATCGAGATCCTCTGCCAGAACGCCCCGAAGGAGATCATCCAGCTCGAGCACTGGGGCGCGGTCTTCAGCCGCCAGGACGACGGGAAGATCGCCCAGCGCCCGTTCGGAGGCGCCGGCTTCCCGCGGACCTGCTTCGCGGCGGACCTCACGGGCCTCGTGATCCTCCACACCCTCTACACGGTGTGCGTCAAGTACGACATCCCGACGTACGAGGAGCACTTCGTCACCGAGCTCGTGCCCGACTCGAACGGCAGCTGCGTCGGCGTCGTCTCGTACGACATGGTGCACGGGACGATCGAGACCATCGGGGCCAAGTCCGTCGTGCTCGCGACCGGCGGCGCCGGCCGCGTGTACCGGCCCTCGACCAACTCCCACTCCTCGACCGGCGACGGCATGGGCCTGGCGCTCGCCCAGGGCGTGCCGCTGAAGGACATGGAGTTCATGCAGTTCCACCCGACCACGCTGAACCCGAGCGGGGTCCTGGTGACCGAGGGCGCCCGGGGAGAGGGTGGCTACCTGCTCAACTCGGACGGCGAGCGGTTCATGAGCAAGTACGCGCCGAACCGGCTCGAGCTCGCGTCGAGAGATGTCGTGTCCCGCTCCGAGGCAACAGAGATCCTCGAGGGTCGCGGGGTCAACGGCAGCGTCATGCTCGACCTGCGACACCTCGGCCGCGAGCGGATCATGGAGCGTCTGCCGCAGATCCGTGAGCTCGCGATGGCCTTCGCCGGCGTCGACCCGATCGACGAGCCGATTCCGATTCGACCCGGTGCGCACTACCACATGGGTGGCGTGCACGTGGACTCCTGGGGCGCCTCGCCGCACATGCCCGGCCTCTTCGCCGCCGGCGAGTGCGCATGCGTCTCGGTCCACGGCGCGAACCGGCTCGGCGGCAACAGCCTGCTCGAGGCCGTCGTCTTCGGCGCCCGCACCGGCGACGCCGCGGCGCGGCACGCGCTCGAGAGCGTCAATGGCGCGCAGTCCGAGGCATCCCCGGCCGCGGCCCGCGACTACGAGCGCCGCCTGCAGGAGCTGCTCGGCCGCACGAAGGGCCCCAAGCAGCACGAGATCCGCGACGTGCTCGCGGACACCATGCAGGAGAAGGTCGGGGTCTTCCGCGACGGCTCGGATCTGGCAGACGCACAAGCCGTCGTCCACGACCTGCGCGACCGCTTCAAGAGCGTCGTGGTCGACGACAAGGGCAAGACGTTCAACCAGTCGCTGATCCACACGATCGAGACCGGTTGGCTTCTCGACCTCGCGCTGTCGATGGTGACCGGAGCCGTCGAGCGCACCGAGAGCCGTGGCGCCCACTCGCGGACGGACTACCCGGAGCGCGACGACGAGAACTGGATGAAGCACACGCTGTCGTACCTCGAGGGCGATCAGATCCGCTTGGACTACTCCGAGGTGACGGTGACCGAATACCAGCCCCAGGTGAGGACCTACTGATGCCGACGACCACCTTCGATGTCTTCCGCTATCAGCCCGATCTCAAGGACGTCGCGTATCGCGAGGACTTCACGCTCGAGCACGACGACGAGCTGACGATCCTCGACGCGATCCTGCGCCTGCAGAACGAGCAGGACGGGACGCTCGCCGTCCGCTACTCCTGCCGCAGCGCGATCTGCGGATCGTGCGCCTGCAAGTCCAACGGCAAGACCGTGCTCGCCTGCATGACGCAGGTCGAGGACGCCAAGGCCGAGGTCGGCGGAGAGCGCATCGCCGTCGATCCGATCGGGAACTTCAAGCCGCTGAAGGACCTGATCGTCGACATGGACCCGTTCTGGGACAAGTTCAAGTCGGTGAAGCCGTACCTGATCCCGGACGGCCCGGCTCCGGAGAAGGAGCGCATCGTCCCCAAGGAGGCGATGCAGAAGATCTACAACGAGGCCAAGTGCATCCTGTGCGCGGCCTGCTACTCGGAGTGCAACTCCCTGGCCGCCGACCCGGAGTTCGTCGGCCCGGCGGCGTTCGCGTGGGGCTACCGGTTCGCCGCGGACGAGCGGGACGGTGACCGCAAGAAGCGCGCCAAGCTCTACTCGGGCGACCACGGCGTCTGGGACTGCACCCGGTGCATGTACTGCAACGAGCGCTGCCCGAAGGGCGTCGACCCGCGGGACGCGATCGAGAAGCTCGGTGGGATCGCCTTCCAGGAAGGCGTGACCAGCGACAAGGGCGCCCGCCACGCACAGGCCTTCCTGATCTCGATGCGGACACAGGGCAAGCTCAACGAGACGCTGCTCGTTCCGTACACGGACCCGATCGGGGCACAGCTCGACGTCCCGTTCGCGCTGCGCATGATGCGGCACGGCAAGGCCCCGTCGCCGTTCCACCCCAAGATCAAGCAGCACGGGGAAGTCAAGAAGCTGCTCGCGAACGTCAAGGAGACCATCTAGATGGCGCGCCAGTTTGCGTATTACCCGGGCTGCATCGCCGAGTTCAGCTCCAAGGAGCTGGATGCGACCACCAAGGCCCTTGCGCCGATGATCGACAT
>JANQPH010000002.1 GCA_028285405.1 Thermoleophilia bacterium | reverse complement strand
TGAGGAGCCGCTTCGCCAGCTGGCCGACAACGCTGGCCTTGAGGGCAGCGTTGTGGTCGGCAAGGTGACCGAGCTGGATGCCGGCATGGGTCTGGATGTGGACACCGGCGAGTACGTGGACCTGATCGAGGCCGGCATCATCGATCCGGCCATGGTCACCCGCTCCGCGCTTCAGAACGCCGCCTCGATCGCCAAGAACGTGATCACCACCGAGGCGGTCGTGGCCGACAAGCCGGAGCCCGAGGGCCCGATGGGTGGCGGCCCCGCCATGAGCCCGAACATGGGCGGCGGGATGCCTCCCGGGATGATGTAGAAGCGACGACCGAGCCCTTCGGCTCGCTCGTGCGATTCACGCGAACGGCGCTCCTCGGGGCGCCGTTCGTCGTTCCGGGCTCAGCGGGCGGCTATTCCCCGAGCGCTCGGTTGAGGTCCCACGCGGCGCTGATCAGCGCGAGGTGGGTGAAGGCCTGCGGGTAGTTGCCAAGCGCCTCGCCGGTGTCGCCGACCTCCTCGGCGTACAGCCCGATCGGGCTCGCGTAGGTCAGCATCTTCTCGAAGGCGAGGCGAGCCTGGTCGAGCCGGTGGGCGCGGGTCAGGCACTCCACCCACCAGAACGAGCACAGCGAGAACGAGCCCTCGTGTGACCCACCGAGGCCGTCGTCGGCGGCCGTGCCGGGGTCGTAGCGGTAGACGAGGCTGTCCGACACGAGGACCTCGTCGGTCGCCTCGAGGGTGGCCAGCATCTTGGGGTCGCGCGGCCCGATGAACTTCACGAGCGGCATCAGCAGGTTGCTGGCGTCGAGCGTGGTGCTGCCGTAGCTCTGGACGAAGGCCTGGCGCTCCTCGCTCCAGCCCTCCTGCATGACCTCCTCGAAGATGCGATCGCGCGTGCGCGACCAGATCACCGTCGGCCCGGGCAGTCCTCGCGCGGACTGCATCCGAAGGGCCCGGTCGAAGGCGACCCAGCTCATCATCCGCGAGTAGGTGAAGTGCTGCGCCCCGCCCCGGACCTCCCAGATCCCGGCGTCCGGCTGCTGCCAGTTGGCCGCGAGCCAGTCCAGGGTGCGCCGCAGGTTCTCCCACAGGTCGATGCTGATCGGCTCGATCTTGTTGACCAGGTACACGGCGTCCATCAGCTCGCCGTACACGTCGAGCTGCAGCTGGTCGTAGGCGCCGTTGCCGACCCGGACGGGCCGGGAGTCACGCCACCCCGACAGGTGGGTCAGCTCCTCCTCGACGAGCTCCTTGCGTCCATCGATCCCGTACATGATCTGCAGCTGCGGATCCTTCGGGTCGGTCTCGGCCAGCCGCGCGTCGAGCCAGCCCAGGAACGCCCTGGCCTCGTCGAGGAAGCCGAGGCGCCACAACGCGAACGCGGTGAAGGCGCTGTCGCGCAGCCACGTGTAGCGGTAGTCCCAGTTGCGCCCACCCCCGACGGTCTCCGGCAGGCTCGTGGTCGGCGCCGCCACCACCGCCCCGGTCGGCTCGTAGGTGAGGAGCTTCAGCGTGATCGCCGAGCGCTGGACCATCTCGCGCCAGCGGCCGTTGTAGTCGCAGCGCGCCAGCCACACCCGCCAGAAGTCGATCGTGCGGGTGAGCTCGCTCTCGACCATCTCGTCGTGCCAGCGCATGGGAGACGAGGAGGGCTGCATCACGAACCAGGCGCGCTGACCGGCCCGCAGCACGAAGCGGGCCTCGGCGCCGTCGTCCTCGCGGTGGAGCTCGCGGCTCGCCAGCAGCTCCGTCGTGGTTCCCGACTCGCTCGTGAACCGGGCGTGGGATCCGGTGATCTCCACCCGGTGCGACTCCCGGGCGTAGTCGAAGGCCGGCTCGCACCGCACGCGGAACTCCATCTCGCCCCGGACGACGTCGACGCGGCGCACCAGCGCGCACGGGTCGAGGCGCGGGGGCATGAAGTCGGTGATCTCGCCGACGCCCTCGTCGGAGTAGAAGCGCGTGATCAGCACGGCCGTGTCCGGCAGGTACATCTGCTTGCTCTGACGCGGCGTGCAGCCCTTCACCGGCGCGATCCGGAAGGCGCCACCTTTGTCGCGGTCGAGGAGCGCGGCGAAGATGCTCGGGCCGTCGAAGCGGCGGGGGCAGAACCAGTCGACCGAGCCGTCCTCGCCCACCAGGGCGGCTGAGCGGAGGTCGCCGATCAGCCCGTAGGACTCGATCGGCTTGTCACGACGCTCGTGCGGGCCGCCCCAGACCGGCTCCTTGACCGATGTGTCGGTAGTCGTGTCGTCGCTCGCCATGTGGGAACCCTAGAACCTCATGCGGTTGGCATCCGCTCGTGGGCCTCCACTACCCTCGCTGGCCGTGCTGCGACAGCCACCCACGGACTCGGGGGATCCCGGGCGATGACCGCCACCGCGTTCGCCGCCCTGGTCCTGATTCTGCTCGGCTTCCTGATTCGCCGGGCGGGCCTGCTGCGCCGCGAGGACGGTCACGTGCTGATCGCCGTCGTGCTCTACCTGGCGGCGCCGGCGCTGATCCTGCAGATCCTCCTGACCGCCGAGCTCGAGCCGGCGCTCGCGCTGGTGCCCGTTGCCGCGTGGGCCATCCATCTGATCCTGCTCGGCGTGATGTTCCTCGGTGCCCGGGCCGTCGCGCTCGACGACCGCCGAACCGGCTCGGTGATGCTCGCCGGCGCCGTCGGCAACACGGGGTTCTTCGGGCTGCCGCTGATCGCCGCGTCCGGAGACGGCTTCTCGCTGGCCGCGGCGGTCATGTACGACACGCTCGGCACCGGGCTGATCACCTGGACGTCCACCGTGGCCGTCGCCTCCTACTTCGGTGGCGAGGGCGGCGGAGCACGCGAGGTCGTGCGGGCGCTTCGGGGTGTGCTGCTGCTTCCGCCCAACTGGGCGCTGGCCGCGGGGCTGATCCTCAACCTCGCCGGGGTGCGGCTCGAGGACATGACCGAGTTCGTCTCCCGCCCGATCGACCTCCTCGCCGCCTCGGTCCTGCCGCTGGTGATGATCTACGCCGGGGTGATGCTCGAGGCGCGCGGCCTGCGGCGGATCTGGGCCGAGGTCAGCGCCACGTCGATCGTGAAGCTCGGGATCGCGGCGCTCGTCGGCATCGGGATCGCGCTCGCGTTCCGCTTCGACAACGAGGTCTTTCGGACCGTGGTCATCATGGCGGCCATGCCAACCGCCATGATGTCGCTGGTGCTCGGAACCAGATACGGCGTCAGATCGGACATCCTCGCCGGCGCGGTCGTGGTGACGACCCTGCTCGCGACGGTCACGCTGCCCGTGATCAGGGCGCTCATCTCGTGAGCTTCTTCGGAGACCGCCTGACGGCCGCCGTGGTCGAGCGCGAGAGCCAGCTCGTCCTCGGCCTCGATCCGCCGCTGGTTCCCGACGGCGAGGTCACCCCGTGGTGCCGTGCCCTGATCGACGCCGCCGGACCGCACTGCGTCGCGGCCAAGCTGCAGCTCGCCTGCTTCGAGCGCCTGGGGCCGCCGGGGTGGGGCGCGCTGTACGAGGTCGCCTCGCGGGCCGCGGACGCCGGTCTGCTCGTGATCGCCGACGGGAAGCGCGGCGACGTCCCCGTGAGCTCGACCGCGTACGCCGAGGCCCTGGTCCGCCGGCCATTCGACGCGCTGACCGTGAACCCGGCGCTCGGCGGGGACGCGATCGGTCCGCTCCTGGACGCCGCGACCTCGAGCGAGCGGGGGCTGTTCGCGCTCGTGCGCACGTCGAATCCCGGGGCCGCAGAGCTCCAGGACGTCGAGCTCGGCGACGGCCGTCCGTGGCACATGGCGCTGGCCGAGCTCGTCGCGGAGTGGGGCTCGACGAGCGTGGGAGCGTCCGGCCTGTCGGCGCTCGGGGCGGTCGTGGGAGCAACGGTGCCCGAGCGGGCGCGGTCGATTCGCGCCGCGATGCCCGAGCAGCCGCTCCTCATGCCGGGCGTGGGGCCCCAAGGCGGCCACATCGACGATCTGGTCGGCCTCTTCGGCGGGCACCCCGCCGGCGTGCTCGTGCCCGTCAGCCGCGGGATCAGCCAGTCCGACGACCCCGGGGAGGCCGCGGCCACGATGCAGACGGCGCTGTGGCGAGTCTTCGAGCGCGAGCTCTCGGAAGAGCCGAATCCCTAGCGTCGCGACCCCGTCGTGCTGCGCACGGTCAGCGACGTGGGAAGCAGCTGGGGCGCGGGGGGCTTCTCGCCGGCGATGAGGTCGACCAGTACCGCGCCGGCCAGGTCGCCCATCGGCCGGTACGGGACGAAGAGGCTCGTCAGGTCGGCGACCCGGGCGGACGGGAGGTCGTCGACGCCGCACACCGAGACATCCCGCGGCACGTCGAGCTCCAGCCGTAGCGCGGCGTCGATCGCGCCGAGCGCGAGCTCGTCGGCGAGCCCGAGGATCGCGGTGGGCCGCTCGTCTTCCGAGAGGGCCCTGCGGGCGGCGACCTCGCCGTGCCCGCGCTCTGCCGCCGGCATCTCGTAGACCCGGACCGGGCGCGGCGCCCAGTGCTGCATCGCCGCCGACAGGCGGGTGCCGGCGCCCGGCCAGCTCAGGATCGCGAGCCGCTCGTGGCCGCGGTCGATCAGGTGCCGGCACGCCGAGGCCATGCCGCCGGCCAGATCCGCGCCGACGTCGATCGCGCTCGAGCGCGGTGACGGCGCCGGCGCGTCGATGGTCACCATTCGCCCGCCGGCTCCCGCCGGTGCCGACTCGCGCCAGAGCACCGCGCCGTCGACCGCGGTGATCGGTGCGCTCTCGCCCCCGAGCACCAGCGCCCGCCCCGAGCGGTCACATGCCCTGGCGAGGCCTCGGACCACGAGCGCCGCGGCGGGATCGCCGACCAGCTCCTCCACCGAGCCCGTGCCCCGGAACGAGATCGTGCCGTGCCGGCCCAGCCGGAGCGCGCGCGCCGTCGGGTCGGGGCCGGCATAGCCGAGCGCCGCGGCCGTCTGCAGGATGCGCTCCCGCGTGGCCGGAGCGACCCGCCCGGGCCGGTTGAACGCGTACGAGACGAGCGCCACCGAGACGCCGGCCGCGTTCGCGACGTCGCGGGCCGTGACCCTCCGTGGGCCGTCGGTCGGTTTCGGCGACTGGGTGTCGGGATCCAGCGACATCTCTGTTGTCAATCGTTTCAAACGGCGCTAGGTTTCGCCAATGAAACGATTCACATGCCGCCCACGCGGCCAATGGGGAGGACGACATGCCCAGCGGACTCGAAGCGCCACAGCTCGTGATCAACAGCCGGATGCTCTATTTCGGCTGGCTCCCGGCGGATCCTGACGCCGTCAAGGCACTGGTTCCCGCGGGGCTCACGCCGGACCCCAACGGTGCGCTGTTCATGAACCAGTACGTCGTGGACTCCGAGGACCAGACCTCGCACTTCGGCGAGTACTCGCTGACGTACATGGGGCCCGATCTGGCGGGGATCGACGCGCCGGGCGGCGCGTTCCCGGGGCGGTGGTGGACGCACTACTACAACTCGAACGAGACGATGCGCGAGTACGCCAAGGAGCGCGGCGTGCCGGCGACTCCCGGCAGCACGACCCTCGAGATCAGCGGTGACACGCTCGTGGCGACCACCTACGACGAGGGGACCCCGATCATCCGCACGACGGCGACGGTCGGCGACGTGGCGGGCGTGACCGCCCGCGGGATGCTGCGCTACGTCACCGAGATCGCCGGCCAGCACGTGTCCGGCAACTACCCGTTCGTCGCCGAGCCGGTGGATCCGTTCGCGGTGACCAAGCTCGAGTTCCTCGAGCCGAGCCACAGCAGCTACGCGCTTCGTCCGGGAGACCCGCTCGAGGTGACCTGGGGCTTCTACTCGCCCCGGGCGAGCTTCTGCTACCCCGGCGGCGAGGTCTCGGTCGCCGAGGTGCTCGCGGCCTGATCGCGGCGGCGATGTCACCCGTCCTCCTCCCACGGTGCCCCGCATGCGCGTGACCATCGCGGGAGGGGGACTCGTCGGGCTCATGCTCGCGCGGCTGCTCCGCCGGCGCGGGCTCGAGCCCGTCGTCATCGAGCGGATGCGCGAGTCGCAGTACGTCGCTCGTGGATTCATGCTCGGCCAGCAGGGTCACCCCGCGCTGGCGGACGCCGGACTCCTGGACGAGGTCCGCCAAATGGGCCGCGCGATCGCGCCGCGTCCGGACGGCTCGTGCGCGGCCATCGCCGTCGAGGTCGGGAGGGTGCTCTCGACGCTCGCGGCGGGGACGCCGGTCCGCTACGAGCACGTGGTCACGGATCTCGTCCCCGACGCTGCCGGGCGCATCGTGGGGGCGAGGGTCGACGGGCCGGGTGGGGCCGACGTGATCCCGTCGGACCTCGTCGTCGCGTGTGACGGCATTCGCTCGCGGGTGCGGGAGTGGGCCGGGCTCGCCACGGATCTCGAGCCGATGGCCGAGGGGAAGATCGAGTGGATGAGCCCTGTCTCGACCCGAGAGACCTTCGCGATGGAGTACCTCTCGAACGGCGGCCACATCGGGTTCTTCAGCTGGCCCGAGGGGTCGTTCGGCTGGCGCACCGTCGAGCGGGTCGGCCGAGAGGCGGCGCTGGCTCCGGGCCTCGACGCCCTGACCTCCTCGTGGTCGGCGCTGCTTCCGGCGGCCGCTTCGGGGGTGCGCGGGCTCGCCTCCATCGAGGACGTTCACTACAGCGAGCCGGAGCTCCTCAGCTGCCCGAGCTGGTGGTCGCCCGGCGTCGTGATCATCGGCGACGCCGCCCACTTCTTCGGCCCCGAGACCGGTGCCAGCGCCGGGATCGGACTCGCCGACGCGCACGCCCTCGCGGAGGCGATCTCGACGTCGGCGGGTGATCCCGATGCCGCCTGCCGGGCCTACGAGGCGTGGAGGGGGCCGGCGGTGCGACCCTACGAGATGGCGGATCCGGGACGGGCGCGTCTGGCCGGTGCGCGCATCGATCCGCCCGGGCCGGACGAGCGCTGGCCGCCTGCCTGACGGCCCACCCGCGCCACGCCGGGCCGGCTCGGCCTCGCTGTTACCCTCGAAGCGTGCTGCCCGGGCGTCTCACGCTTGCCCTCGCCCTTGCCCTTGCGCTGCTTCCCGTGGCGATGGCGAGCGGCCAGACCTCGCCTCCACCGGAACCGCGCGCCACCGCCTATCTCCTGGTCAACCCCGACACCGACGAGGTGCTCGCGGCCAAGGCGCCCGACCGCGCCGTGCCGATGGCCAGCCTCACCAAGATGATGACGGCCATCGTCGCGCGGGATCGGACCGAGCTGGACGAGCAGGTCACGGTTCCCGAGAGCGCCGCGATCGGCGGGTCGACGGCCGAGCTGGTGCCCGGCGAGACGATCTCGGTCGAGGACCTGATGACCGGCCTCCTGGTCGCCAGCGGCAACGACGCCGCGCTCACGCTCGCCGAGCACGCCGCCGGCAGCGAGGACCGGTTCGTGGCGATCATGAACCGGCGGGCGCGGGCCCTGGGCCTGTCCAAGACGCGGTTCTCGAACCCGCACGGACTGGACGAGCCCGGTCACGTCTCGAGCCCACGCGATCTCATCGCCCTCGCCGAGGCCGCGCTCGAGGACCCGCTGATCGAGCAGACCGTGGCCGAGCGGCGCGCCAGCATCCCGGGCCCGGACGGCGTGGGCACGCGCAGCTACGAGTCGAAGAACCTCCTCCTCGACATCGACGAGGAGGCCGATGGCGTGAAGACGGGCATGACCGACGAGGCCGGGTTTACGATCGTGGCCCATGCGACCCGCCCCCGCATCGAGACCGAGCTCTATCTCGCCATGATCGGAAGCCCGGGAGAGCAGGAGCGGGCCGTCGATTCCGCGGCGCTGCTCGACTGGGGGTTCGCCCAGTACTCCCGGCCCGTGGTGGTCGGCCCGCCCGACGTCCTGGGCGAGGCCGACGTGCTCGAGCGGCCGGGGACGGAGGTCGAGTACGCCGCGGCGAAGCCGCTTCCGGCCACCATCCGCCTCGGAGAGCCGCTCTCGCAGAGGCTGATCGTTCCCGCCCAGGTGTCGGCGCCGGTCGACGAGGGCGAGGAGCTCGGTGAGGTCGTCTACGAGCAGGACGGCCGGGAGGTCGGCCGGGTGGCGCTCGTCGCGACCGAGTCCGTGGGCGAGCCGAGCGTCTGGGATCGCGTCCGGGGCGCCTGGGAGCGTGTCACCCCGTGATCGTCACGGTGACCCCGAACGCCGCGCTCGACCGGACCGCGACGGTGCCGAACTTCCAGGTCGGAACGCGCAGCCGCTCCAGCCATTCGCTGCGCCAGCCCGGAGGGAAGGGCGTCAACGTCGCGCGTGCGCTCCGGCTGATCGGACAGCCCGTGATCGCGACCGGGCTCGCCGGCGGCTCGACGGGCCTCGACATCATCGAGGACCTGACCGCCGAGGGAATCCTCAACGACTTCGTCCGGATCCACGACACGTCCCGGTCATCGCTCGCGGTCGTCGATCCGACGAACGGCCAGCAGACCGAGATCAACGAGGTCGGGCCGATGGTCGAGCCGGCGGAGCTCGAGGTCCTGGTCGACAAGCTCCGCTACCTCGCGCGCGGCGCGGACATGTTCGCGCTCGCCGGGTCGCTGCCAGCGAACGTGCCGCCGGACTTCTACGCGACCCTCGTCCGCGAGCTGCGCCAGCACGGCGCGACGATCGCGGTGGACGCGCACGGGCCCTCGCTGGAGGCGGCGATCCAGGCCGAGCCGGACATCGTCAGCCCGAACGAGCGCGAGGCCGAGGAGCTCGTCGGGTACGAGTTCCAGGACGACGACGACCGGATCGCCGGGGTCGAGCGCCTGGTCGAGATGGGCGCGCGGACGGCGGTGATGCACGGACCGCACGGCTGCGTCGCGTCGATTGCGCCCGACGATCATCACGACACCGGGCGGGTGCTGCTGCGGGCGACGCTCGAGGTCACCGAGGTGGTCAGCACTGTCGGATCGGGCGACGCGTTTCTCGCCGGGTTCCTGGTCGGGCGTAAGCGGCGCTCCAGCCCCGAGGACTCGGTCGCCCTCGCAGTGGCCTGTGGCGCGGCCAACACGCAGCGCCTCGGGGCGGGCAACTTCGACCCGGCGGACGTCGAGGTCTACATGCGGCAGGTCGAGGTCGCTGAGACCGTGAGCTGAACCCGAGAACGAGCGATGCCTTGCATCGGTCGGTCACAGGTGGTCAGCGAGAGGGCGCAGCGCTTTGCCCTGAGGGCAATTGATCTGCGTGGTGTTTCCCCCTCGTGCGTGCCCTCAGGGTGAAGTGACCGGCCGGAGTTCGGGATGGTCCGAGCCGGTGAGCTGAACCCTCAGCGGTGGTCAGCCCGGATTCGCGCTCCGTCCGGGGATCCGGACGCCTGACCCAGCCCACCCAGGCCCGTCGGTCGGGGCGCACCCGAGGCCGGCCGGGCCATGCCACGGGATCGGCGACGGCGCGGGCGTCTTCGCCCACCGGGGCCGGCCCCTGCCACTTGTCACGTGGGCGTGTCGCGCCGATTGCGTCACGTCTGGGGGCGGCGCTACCATCCTCGGCCAATCTCGTGCCGCGCACCCGCATCGCAGACGCCAATCGGACGACCGAACGGTCAGGGTCTTCCGAGGGCAAGCTCGAGCTCTCGACCACGCGATCGGAACGTCGCGGCCCCGCCAGCCCGGGCCCGCGCGCAGCGGTGATCAGGCCGACGAGCGTGGAGGGGTAACGGGTGGAGATCGAGATCGGGCGTGGCAAGCGCGGGCGGCGGGCATACGGCCTCGACGACATCGCGATCGTCCCCAGTCGGCGGACTCGCGATCCAGGCGATGTCGACCTCTCGTGGCAGCTCAACGGCATCACGCTCGAACTGCCGCTCCTGGCATCGGCGATGGACGGGGTCGTCAGCCCGTTCACGGCGGGCATCATCGGCAAGCTCGGCGGTCTCGCGGTGCTCAATCTGGAAGGCATCCAGACGCGCTACGAGGAGCCCGACGCCGAGCTGGAGCGGATCGCCGCGCTTCCTCCCGAGGAGGCCACCCGCGGGCTGCAGGAGGTCTACACCAAGCCGGTCCAGCCGGAGCTGATCGCCGAGCGCATCCGCGAGATCAAGTCGCAGGGCGTCGTCGTGGCGGGGTCGCTCACGCCGCAGCGCGTCCGGGACCACTACGAGATTGCGCTCGAGGCGGGCCTCGACGTCATGGTCATCCAGGGGACCGTCGTCTCGGCCGAGCACGTCTCGTCGGTTGCGGAGCCGCTCGACCTCAAGCGGTTCATCCGTGAGCTTCCGATCCCGACGATCGTCGGGGGATGCGCGTCCTACCAGGCCGCGCTCCACCTGATGCGGACCGGCGCGGTGGGCGTGCTGGTCGGGGTCGGTCCCGGTGCCGCGTGCACGACCCGGCAGGTGATCGGCGTCGGCGTGCCGCAGGCCACCGCGATCGCCGACGCGGCCGGAGCGCGGATGCAGCACCTCATGGACACCGGCAGGTACGTGAACGTGATCGCCGACGGCGGGATGGCGTACGCGGGCGACCTCGCCAAGGCCATCGCGTGCGGAGCCGACGCGTGCATGATCGGGTCACCCCTCGCGAAGGCCGCCGAGGCGCCGGGACGCGGCCACCACTGGGGGATGGCGACCTTCCACCCGGAGCTTCCCCGCGGCACGCGGGTGAAGACCTCGACGATCGGGTCGCTCGAGGAGATCGTCGCCGGCCCCGCCAACGAGAACGACGGCTCGCTCAACCTCATGGGCGGCCTGCGGACCGCGATGGCGACGAGCGGCTACGACTCGGTGCAGAGCTTCCAGAAGTGCGAGGTCATGGTCGCGCCGGCCCTCAAGACCGAGGGCAAGAAGCTCCAGCAGGACCAGCGCGTCGGGATGGGCTAGCGGTCGATGACGCGTGACTGAGGCCGGGCAGGTGACCACTGCGCCCCCGATCGACCCCGCGCTCGAGGGCGCGGCACCCGGTGGGGTGCTCGTCGTCGACTTCGGCGCCCAATACAGCCAGCTGATCGCGCGCAGGATCCGCGAGTGCCGGGTCTTCTCGGCGATCGTCCCCCACGACGCGTCGCCCGAGTCGGTGGCCGCGCTGAACCCGGCCGGGATCGTGCTCTCGGGTGGGCCCGCCTCGGTCTGGGCCGACGGCGCGCCGTCGCTCGATCCGGGGTTCCTCGACATCGGCGTCCCGGTGCTCGGCATTTGCTACGGCATGCAGGTCGTCGCCCAGGCCCTCGGTGGCGAGGTCGCGAAGACCGGCGCGGGCGAGTTCGGCAAGACCGCGCTGTCCGTCGAGTCGCGGGAGGGGATGTTCGGTGATCTCCCCGCGAGCACCGCGTGGATGAGCCACCGCGATGCCGTCGTGAGGGCCCCGGAGGGCTTTCGCGTGTCGGCGAGGACGCCCGGCAGCCCGGTCGCCGCGATGGAGTCGCGGAGCCGGCGCACCTACGGGGTCCAGTTCCACCCCGAGGTCGTCCACACCCCGTTCGGGACGGATCTGCTCAAGTGGTTCCTGTTCGAGGAGTGCGACTGCGCGCCGACCTGGACGGCGTCGCACCTGATCGAGGAGCAGGTCGCGCGCATTCGTGCGCAGGTCGGCGACGGGACCGCCATGTGCGCGCTCTCGGGTGGGGTGGACAGCGCCGTCGCGGCGCTCCTCGTCCATCGCGCGATCGGCGACCGGCTCACGTGCGTGTTCGTCGACCACGGGCTGCTCCGCCTGAACGAGGCCGAGCAGGTGGAGCAGGCCTTCGGCCACCACTTCAACGTGCCCCTCGTGCACGTCCGCGCCGCCGATCGGTTCCTCGCCAAGCTGGAGGGCGTCACCGAGCCGGAGCGCAAGCGCAAGATCATCGGCGAGGAGTTCATCCGCACGTTCGAGGCCGAGGCGGAGGCGCTCGGCGACACCAAGTTCCTGGTGCAGGGGACGCTCTACTCGGACGTGATCGAGTCCGGCTCGCGCGACGCGAGCAAGATCAAGAGCCACCACAACGTCGGCGGGCTCCCCGAGGACATGGCGGTCGAGCTGGTCGAGCCGCTGCGCCAGCTCTTCAAGGACGAGGTGCGGGTGGTGGGGGAGGAGCTCGGGCTCCCCGAGCGGATGGTGTGGCGCCAGCCGTTCCCGGGCCCCGGCCTGGCGATCCGGATCATCGGCGACGTGACCCAGGAGCGGCTCGACATCCTCCGCCAGGCCGACTTCGTGCTGCAGGAGGAGATTCGCCGGGCCGGGCTCTACCGGGACCTGTGGCAGAGCTTCGCCGTGCTGCCGGCGGTCCGGAGCGTCGGCGTGCAGGGCGACGAGCGCACCTACGCGTACCCGATCGTGATCCGCGCCGTGACGTCGGACGACGCGATGACCGCGGACTGGGCCCGGCTCCCGCACGATCTGCTCGAGACGATCTCGAACCGGATCATCAACGAGGTGGACGGCGTCAACCGGGTCGTGCTCGACCTGACGAGCAAGCCACCGGGCACGATCGAGTGGGAGTGATCGCGCCGTAGGCGATCGGGAGGGGCAGTCGATCTGCCCCGTTCGATCCTCACCGCGAACGGGGTCGGCGGCTGCCGCCAGCGCGGGAGGGGGTCAGGCCAGGCTCGGTCCCGACTGGGTGAAGCGCCCGTTCATCGGGAGCGCGATCCGCTGGACCTTCGTCGACGAACGCCTGCTGATCGTGCGCTGCTTGAGCGAGAACGCCGGCAGGCCGCAGTACCGGGCGACGAAGTCCGTCACGAGAAGGGTCTGTCCGCGTGGGGTCAGGGGCGCGTCTTCAGTGCGTTGCCTGAGCGCACCGCGAAAGCTGCGGACCGCCGCGATCGCGGTGACCGCGTTGCGCTTGCAGCCCGACTTCGGCAGCTGGGACGAGGCAACCCGAGCGGGTGTCGTCACGCCGCCGTCCCACGGCCGGCCGGTCGCCATTACCCGCCGGACGCTCCCGTTCGGCCCCTTGGCGTTCTTCTTGCCGATCTTGAGGAAGGGATTCTGCGCATTCGGACTGGTGTTGGCCTGGAGCCGCACCGTCTTCTTGCCTCTCAACCCCTCGAACTGGGTGCACCTGGCGTTCAGGCAGGCCCGGAAGTGGTGCTCGAGCCGGACCGTGCCCGTCACGGTCAGGTCCCGCGGGCGGAGGAAGATCCTGCCGCCCTGCTCGAAGACCGGCTCGTCAGGGCTGACCTCCGCCGTGGCCGTGAGCTGGCCCTTGACCTCGACCCGGGAGAGCTGGCGACCCGGGACGGTTCGCACCGGCCGGGGCTTGAAGATCCGTCGTCCGGCGACCTTGATCCTCAGGGTCAGCGTGTCGCCGTCCTGGGTCGTGGGCTCCGGCCCGGTCCCGTCGCCGCACACGATCTTGCTGAAGACCAGGCCCCCATCGCCGGTGCTGTAGTCGCCGGGGCTCGGGGGCACGTTCGCCCACGTCTCGGTCGCCCTGTCGATCTCGAAGCTCTGGACCGCCGGGAACTCCCGCGTGTTGCCGCCGAGCGACCGCGTGCTCGCGATCCAGGTGAGGCTCCCCCTGTCGTCGAGCCAGTCCTTGTCGGAGCAGTAGGTGAGCGCCCGGACGCCGGCCTGACCCCCCGGGGAGCAGTCCGCGTCCGAGCCGTCGCACGCGTAGACCTCGAACTGCCGGTTCGTCTGGCTGAAGGTCCAGCGCGGGTCGCTGAAGGTCGTGCTCGCCCCGGCGGCCGTCGTTGTTCCTGCGACGGCGGTGATCAGTGCTGCGGCTGCGAGGGCACGGGCAACCTTCACGTGCGCGAGCCTCTTACACGACCGCCCGACCTGTCAAGCAGGCCACGCAGGCCTCCGTCGGGGAGCCAGGGCCGATCGGGGCCCGCCTTGCCTTGCGCGGATCGCCCGCCTCTCGTACCATCCCCCGTCGGCCCGCGGTGCCCTCGTGCACCGCGTATTTCGTTGCGGAGAGGGATGACGAGAACCGACGTGAGCACTCGGAGCGCACGGCCCGGCGAGGTCGAGAAGAAGTGGTACGTGGTGGACGCCGACGGTCAGAACCTCGGTCGCCTCGCCACCGTGATCGCGGACACGCTGCGCGGCAAGCGCAAGCCGATCTACACGCCGCACGTCGACACCGGTGACTTCGTGGTCGTCGTGAACGCCGAGAAGATCGCGGTGACCGGGAAGAAGCTGACCGACAAGGTCTACTGGCGCCATTCCGGATACCCGGGCGGCATTCGCAGTCGCACCCTCCAGGAGCAGCTCGAGCGCAGGCCCGAAGAGGTGCTTCGCCGGGCGGTGAAGGGGATGCTCCCGCACAACCGCCTCGGAGCCCGTCAGATCACCAAGCTCAAGATCTACGCCGGGCCCGACCATCCACACGAGGCCCAGCAGCCCGAGCCGCTGCGGCTCGAGCGAATCGCGAAGGTGAGCTGATGACGACCGAGGCCATCGTTCCTCGCTGGACGGCGACCGGCAAGCGCAAGACCTCGATCGCACGGGTGATCATGACCCCGGGCACCGGGGAGATCACCTGCAACGGCAAGCCGCTCGCCGAGTACCTGGGACGGAAGACGCTCGTCGTCGCAGCGCTGCAGCCGTTCACCGAGACCGGGACGACCGGCCAGTACGACGTCGTCGCCCGGCTCGACGGGGGCGGCCCGACCGGTCAGGCCGAGGCGCTCAGGCATGCGATCGCCCGCGCGCTCATCCAGGTCGACGAGAACCTGCGCCCCGAGCTGAAGCGCCAGGGTCTGCTCGTCCGCGACGCTCGGGTCAAGGAGCGCAAGAAGGCCGGCCTGAAGGGCGCACGCAAGCGCCCGCAGTTCTCCAAGCGCTGAGCCACTGACCCTCGGAGGAGCCGGTGGGCGCGACCCAGGCCCGGTCCTACTTCGGCACCGACGGCATCCGCGGAGTCGCCAACGTCGGCCTCACGCCTGAGCTGGCGATCGCGCTCGGACGTGCGCTCGGCAGCCGCCTCGAGCCACGGTCCGCGGTGATCATCGGCCGCGACACCCGGCGCAGCAGCTCGATGCTCGAGGGCGCGCTCGCGGCCGGGCTCGCCAGCGCCGGCGTCGACGCCCTCTCGGTCGGGGTGCTTCCCACGCCCGCGGTCGCCGAGGCGGTCCCCGCGTTCGGCGCGGCCGCCGGCGCCATGATCAGCGCCTCGCACAACCCCTTTCCGGACAACGGGATCAAGGTCTTCGGCGGCGATGGTTTCAAGCTCGCGGACGCCGAGGAGGCGGAGGTGGAGCGGGCGCTCGAGCGGGAGCTGCCCCGGCCCGAGGGGGCCGACGTGGGCGAGGTCCGCGAGTGGCCGGCTGCGCGGGAGGGCTACCTCGACTCGCTCGTCGAGCGGCACGGTGTCGATCTGTCCGCGTTTCGCATCGCCATCGACTGCGCGAACGGCGCGACCGTCGTGACGGCCCCCGAGCTGCTCGCCCGACTCGGGGCCGACGTCCACTCCATCGCCGTGGATCCCGACGGGATCAACATCAACGAGGGCTGCGGCTCGACCCACATGGAGCGCCTGCAAGCCGTGGTCCCGGACATCGGCGCCGACCTCGGGCTCGCCTTCGACGGCGACGGCGACCGCGTCCTGGCGGTCGACGCGGCCGGCGAGATCGTCGACGGCGACCAGATCCTCGCGGTGCTGGCGCTCGACCGGCTGCGGCACGGGGTGCTGCCGGGCCCGGCGGTCGTCACGACCTCCATGGCGAACCTCGGGTTTCGCAAGGCGATGGTCGAGGCGGGGATCGAGGTGCGCGAGACCGCCGTCGGCGACCGATACGTGCTCGAGGAGATGCGCAGCGGAGGCTTCGCGCTCGGCGGCGAGCAGAGCGGGCACGTCATCGACCTCGACCACGGCCCGACCGGGGACGGGCTCGCGACGGCGCTCGGCCTGCTCGGCGCGCTCGAGCGCCAGGGTGCGGGCCTGAGCGAGGCCGCCTCGGTAATGAGCCGGATGCCGCAGAAGCTCGTCAGCCACCGGGTTCGGGACAAGGGCGAGCTGGACGGGGCACAAACGGTGTGGGACGCGGTCCGGCGTGCCGAGGAGATGTTGGAGGACAATGGGCGCGTGGTGGTGCGCGCGTCGGGAACGGAGGACCTCGTCCGGGTGATGGTCGAGGCGGAGACCGAAGAGGCATGCGACGAGTGGTGCTCCGAGATCGGCGCCGCGGTCGATGCCACCCTGGGTGTCGTGTCGAGCGGAGGAGACTGAGCCGTGTGCGGAATCATCGGCTATGTCGGTGGCCGGCCGGCCCGCGACCTGATCGTTCGCGGGTTGGAGCGACTGGAGTACCGCGGGTACGACTCTGCCGGCTTCGCGCTCCTTGACGGAGCCGATACCGAGGTCTCTCGCGTGCGTGCGGTCGGCAACCTCAGCCACCTGCGCGAGGCGGCCGCCGGGGAGCCCGACAACGGGGCGTCGATGGGGCTCGGTCACACGCGCTGGGCGACCCATGGACGGGTCACCGTGGAGAACGCCCACCCGCACATCTCGGCAGACGGAAAGATCATCGTCGTGATGAACGGGATCATCGAGAACTACGTGGCGCTGCGTCGCGAGCTGCAGGACGCGGGCGTGACGTTCACCAGCGAGACCGACACGGAGGTCGTCCCGAACCTCATTGCCCAGCTCTACGAGGGCGATCTGCTCGAGGCAGTCAAGCGCGCGACCGCGCGCCTCGATGGCCACTACGCGCTGGTCATCGCGGCGGTCGACGAGCCGGGGCGGCTGATCGCCACCCGCCGCGAGTGCCCGCTGCTGATCGGTGTCGGCGACGCGGAGCGCTTCGTCGCCTCGGCCATTCCGGCCTTCCTGTCCGAGACGCGCGACGTCCTCTACCTCGAGGACGACGAGGTCGCGACGATCGAGGCGGACGACGTCACGGTCTGGAACGGGGACGGTCCCAGGGTGGACGTGCCGGTCGTTCGTGAGGAGCTGGATCTCGAGGCGGCCGAGAAGGGCGGCTACGAGACCTTCATGCGCAAGGAGATCGACGAGCAGCCGGAGGCGATCTTCGACACGATCGCCGATCGCCTGGGCGAGGACGGAACGATCCACCTCGACGAGATCGGGGTGGACGACCCGACGCTCGCCAGGACCGAGCGGGTCCACATCGTCGCCTGCGGCACCTCGTACCACGCCGGGCTCGTCGGCCGGTACCTGATCGAGGACTGGGCACGCGTGCCCGTGCACGTCGAGGTGGCGTCCGAGTACCGCTACCGAACGTGCCTCGCCGGTCCGGGCGACCTCGTGGTCGGGATCACCCAGAGCGGCGAGACCGCCGACACGCTCGCCGCGATGCGGGTGGCACGCGAGCGCGGGGCGCACGTCGTGGCGCTCACGAACATCATGGGCTCCCAGGCGACCCGCGACTCGGACGGCGCGCTGTACACGCGCGCGGGTCTCGAGATCGGCGTTGCCGCGACGAAGACCCACACCGCCCAGATCGCGGCCCTGGCGCTGCTCGCGCTGAAGCTCGGCCGCCTGAACTGGACCCTCAGAGAGGTGAGCGCGGTCGAGCTGGCGGACGAGCTCAGGCGGGTCCCGGAGGTGATCGACGGCTACCTCAAGGACCGGCAAGCGCTTCGAGAGTCCGAGGTGGTCGAGGCGGCGACCCGGTACGCCGATCGCGACTTCTTCCTCTACCTCGGTCGCCACGTGGGCGTGCCGATCTGCTTCGAGGGGGCGCTCAAGCTCAAGGAGATCAGCTACGTCCCGACCGAGGCCTACCCGGCGGGCGAGATGAAGCACGGCCCCATCGCGCTCCTCGAGGAGGGGTCGCCGGTGGTGTGCGTGGCCACCGACGGCCACGTGTTCGACAAGGTCGTCTCCAACCTGCAAGAGGTGAAGGCCCGGGGCGCGAGGGTGATCGCCGTCGCGACCGAGGGCAACGAGGAGATCCAGTCCCACGCCGACGAGGTCCTGTGGGTTCCGCGCTCGCCCACCCTGCTGACGCCGCTCACCGCGGTCGTCGCGCTGCAGCTGTTCGCGTACCACGTCGCCCGGGCCCGGGGGCTGAACGTCGATCAGCCGAGGAACCTGGCCAAGACCGTCACGGTCGAATAGGCGACGACGGGCGCGCGTCGATGATCGTGGGGGTCGGAGTCGACGTCATGGAGATCAGGCGCTTCGCCGAGGCGCTCGAGCGCCGTCCCCGTATCGCCGAGCGGGTCTTCACGGAGGCCGAAGCCGCCTACTGCCTGGGCAAGCCCTTCCCGCCCCAGCACTTCGCGGCCAGGTTCGCCGCCAAGGAGGCGGTCGGAAAGGCCCTCGGGATCGGCATGACGCGTTGGCGCGAGGTCGAGGTCGTGCGCGGTCGCGGAGCGCCGCAGATCGCCCTCCACGGCCGCTACGCGGAGCGGGGGAAGGCGCTCGGCGTCACCAAGGTCTGGGTCAGCCTGGCCCACGGCCAGGACTCGGCCATCGCGATGGCCGTCGCCGAGGCCGGCTGAGCTAGCTCGCCGCCATCGGGGTCGCCACCTCGATCAGGATCCCGTTCGGATCGCGCACGTAGGCGACGGTCTGACCCCAGGGCTTGTCGGTCGGCGCGACGGCGTGGCGGGCACCGGCCGTCACCGCCGCGGCGGTCGCCGCGGGTACGTCATCGGCGAGGAGCGTGATCGCCGTCGCGATCGGCCTGTCCTCGGGGTCGAGGGGCCGAAAACCCCCTACGCTCGCGAGGTTTGCGCCGGCGAGGGCGCTGCTCGCGAACGCGAGCGTGGTCTGGCCCGTGTCGAGCTCGCCGTAGTCGCCCTCCGGCGTCACGAACCGTCGTGCGAGCCCGAACGCGCGCTCGAAGAACGCGACGGTGGCCTCGACATCGTCGACGTAGTAGATGCAGTACCCGAACCCGACTGCCACGCTCGGCCTCCCGTGAAGTCCCGCGATCCGCGCTCACGAGACGGGTCGCTCTAGGATTCACAGGATGCCGACCGCCAAGGCCATCGGCCCTGCACCCGTTCGCGGGGCCCAGCCGTTGTTCGACGCCGAGGCGATGCGCGCCGCGGATCAGGCCGCGCACGAGCGTCATCACGTGCCGTCGATCGTCCTCATGGAGCGCGCGGGGCTGGCAACGGCCCAGGCGATCGTCGAGCGCTGGCCGGCGTCCGATGTCGTGGTCCTGATCGGTGGCGGCAACAACGGCGGCGACGGCCTCGTGGTCGCTCGGCATCTGCGCGAGCAGGGGTATCGCGTCCGCGTCGTGGCCCCGAGCGGCGACCCGCCGAGCACTCCCGACGCCGGCACGAACGCGTCGATCGCGGCGAGCCTCGGCATCCGGATCGAGCCGTTCGAGGCCGGTGGCGGTGCGGATCTGGTGGTGGACGCGATGCTCGGAACCGGGGCCCGCGGGGCGCCTCGGGGCACGATCGGCGATGCGGTCCGCTGGGCCAACGGCGTCGGCTGCCCGATCGTGGCGTGCGACGTTCCTACCGGGGTCGACGCGGACACCGGCGAGGTGGCGGGCGATGCGATCGACGCCGACCTCACCGTCACGTACCACGGGCGGAAGGTGGGCCTGTCGGTCGAGCCGGGGCGGGATCGCGCAGGGGTGGTCATCGTCGCCGACATCGGGATCCCGAGCGACGTGCGGGTCGACGCGTCCGCCTGGCTGGCCGGTAGGGACGTGCTCGCCGGCCTACCGAGGAAGGGTGCGGCGGCCGAGAAGTACTCCGCCGGATCGGTGCTCGTCGTCGCCGGATCGCAGGGGCTCGTCGGGGCGGCGGTGCTCGCCTCGCGGGCCACGCTCCGCGCTGGCGCCGGCCTCACGGTCACGGTGACGGCCGCATCGGCCCGGGCCGAGATCGCCACCCAGGCGTGTGAGGTCATGGTGATGGCGGGCGCGGAGGAGGACGGGGCGCTCGCGCCCGGGGCGCTTGCGGCCATCGAGGAACAGCTCGGGCGGGTGAGCGCCGTCGCGCTCGGTCCGGGGCTCGGCCGTCGGGAGGCGACGACCGAGCTCGTTCGCGCCCTCGTCGGATCCGTCGAGCAGCCGCTCGTGATCGATGCCGACGGGCTCTGGCACCTGGGCGAGCGGCCGGCGTGGCTCGCCGATCGAGCGGCTCCCACGGTGCTGACCCCCCACGCGGGCGAGGCGGCCCGCCTGCTCGGCTGGGAGCGGCCCGAGGTCGAGGCACATCGCCTCCAGGCGGCGGGCGAGCTCGCCCGGATGACCGGAGCGATCGTCGACCTAAAGGGCCCGGACTCGATCGTGACCGCGCCTGACGGGCCGGTGGTCGTCAACGGAACGGGCGGGCCGGCGCTCGCGACCGCGGGCTCTGGGGACGTGCTCACGGGGACGGTCGGTGCGCTCTTGGCCCATCGCCAGCTCGAGCCGTTCACGGCAGTTGCGCTCGCGGTTGCGCTGCACGGGCGAGCCGGAGAGCTCACCGGTCGTGGCGACGGCACGATCGCCGGGGACGTCGTCGAGGCGCTGCCGACCGCGCTCGCCGACTCGTGACCCACGATCGAGCACGGGCGCGCATCGACACGGGGGCGATCGCGCACAACGCCCGGGTGCTCGCCGACGCGGCGGGCTCGGCCCGGCTGATGGCGGTCGTGAAGGCCGACGGCTATGGGCACGGGGGGCTCTCGGCCGCGCGGGCGGCGCTCGAAGGGGGCGCTGCGGCGCTGGGGGTCGCCGCGGTCAGCGAGCACGAGGAGCTGCGCGCCGGCGGCGTCGAGGCGCCGATCCAGGTGCTCGGGCCGCTGACCGCGGGGGAGATGGCGAGGGTCCTCGCCGCGGGCGGAGAGCTGACGCTCTGGACCGCGGAGGCGGCGGGTCAGGCGGCGGCGCTCGGCAGCGAGTCCGCTCCGGTGCCCGTCCACCTGAAGCTCGACACCGGCATGGGCCGGCTCGGGGCGCGCGCCGAGGACACCGCGGCGCTCGCGGAGGCCGCGGGCGACCCGCGACTTCGGGTGGTGGGGCTGATGACCCACTTCGCGACCGCGGACGAGCTGGACGGAGAGCACGCCGGCTTCATGCGCGAGCAGTTCATCCGGTTCGGCAACCTCGTGCGCGACATCGGCCCGAGGTTCCCCGACGCGGCGACGCATGCCGCCAATTCGGCGGCCACCCTGCGCGATCCGCGCACGCACCTCGACATGGTCCGCTGCGGGATCGCCCTCTACGGCTGCTCGCCGTTCATGGGGGACCCGGCCGAGCACGGGCTCGTGCCCGCGATGGAGCTCGTGACCTGGCTCGCGTCGATCAAGCGGCTGCGCTCGCGTGACTCGGTGGGCTACGGCCGGACCTATCGCGCCAGCCGGGGCACGCGCATCGGCCTGGTCCCGGTCGGCTACGCGGACGGGTACGCGCGGGGGCTCTCCAACACGGCCGAGGTGCTCGTCGGCAGACGCCGCGTGCCCGTGGTGGGGACGATCTCGATGGACCAGCTCACGATCGACCTGGGCCCCGAAGGCGACGAGGCCGTGGGGGACGAGGTGGTGCTGATCGGGGCACGCGGCGAGGAGCGCATCCTGGCCGAGGATCTGGGTCGCCTGCGCGGTTCGATCAACTACGAGGTCACCTGCGCCGTCGGCGCGCGCGTACCGCGAGAGGCCGTGTGAGCGCTGCCCGGCCCGATGCCGCCCTGGCCGAGGTGCGGGACGCGCTCTTTCCGCTCGGCGAGGGGGCGTGGGCAGTCGGGGGAGGGGTCCGGGACGCGCTGCTCGGCAGGCGGGTCGCCGACGTGGACGTCGCGATCGACCGCGATGCGAGCGCGGCGGCGAGTGCGCTGGCCCGCGCCTGCGGAGCGTCGCGGTTTCGCCTGTCCAGCGAGTTCGGCTCGTGGCGGGTGCACGGGGGGCGGCTGCCGTTCGACGTCGACATCACGCCCTTTCAGGGCGGCAGCCTCGAGGAGGATCTCGGTCGACGGGACTTCACCGTGAACGCGATCGCCGCCCCCGTCGTCGGTGGCCCGATCGTGGACCCGCTCGGCGGCACGCGGGACCTCCAGGGTCGGCGCATGCGGCTCGTCTCGGACTCGGCCCTGTCGGCGGATCCCGTGCGGCTGCTGCGGCTGGCCCGCCAGGCCCACCAGCTCGGCTTCTGGATCGACGAGGAGGCGTCGTCCCGCGCTCGGCAGGACGCCGGGCTCGTCTGGAGCGCGCCGGGTGAGCGGGTGCGCGACGAGCTGGGGCGGATCCTGCGGCTCGACTCGGCCGCGGAGGCGATCACCACCCTCGATCGGCTCGGGGTGCTGACCGCGCTGGTCCCCGAGCTCGAGGACGCGCGGGGCATGGAGCAGAGCCCGTACCACCACAAGGACGTGCTCGGGCACACGCTCGAGGTCGTCGAGAACGTCGCCGCGCTGAGCGCGGACCCCGCGCCGGTGTTCCGTGGCCAGGCCGCCGCGGTGAGCGAGGTCCTCGACGCGGGTCTCGCCGACGGTCTCACCCACGGCCAGGCGCTCCTGCTCGTCGCCGTGCTGCACGATGCGGCCAAGCCGGCCACCCGGGCCGTGCAGCCCGACGGCCGTGTGACCTTCATGGGCCACGACGTCGAGGGGGCGCAGGTCGCCGACACCCTCTGCCGGTCGCTGCGCACGTCGACGCGCCTGCGGGAGTTCGTCGTGCACTGCGTGCGCTGGCACCTCCCGCTGGGGTTCCTGATCCACCACCAGCCCCTGTCGTTGCGGAGGATGTACCGCTACCTCGAGCTCACCGCCCCGTACGAGGTCGAGATCATCGTGCTGTCAGCGGCCGACCGGCTGGCCACGCAGGGCCCGCGCGTGCGTCGGAACCAGATCGACCGGCATCTCGACATCGCTCGTCAGATGCTCGGCGCCCACCTGACCCTTCGCGACCGCGACCGCGCCCCGCTCGTCGCGGGCGACGACCTGGCGGCCGCGGTCGGGCGGGAGCCCGGTCCCTGGCTCGGCGAGGTGCTCACCGCGCTCGGGGAGGAGCGGGCGGTCGGCGCCGTGCGCGACCGCGACGGCGCCGTCGCCTTCGCCGAGCGATGGCTCGCCGGCGACGTTCCCGAGCGCCGGCTGTTCCCGGGGTGGTGATCGGCACTCCAGGCCCCGGCGGTCTCCGTGTGTTCCGGACCTGGGGTCTGTCGCGACATCGGTGCCACATCGGATTTCGTCCGGTCCGAGGCGTCCGAGGGGGGTGAGAGGCTTCGGCCCGATGGTCACGACCCGCCGCATCATCGCCACCATCCTGATCGTCCTGGGGGCCCTGGTGGCCTTTCTGGGAGTGACCAGCCTGTATCTGCGCACGGCGGTGCTCTCGGC
>JANQPH010000053.1 GCA_028285405.1 Thermoleophilia bacterium | reverse complement strand
GGCGATCGGGATCCTGCAGGCCCGCCCGGGCGCGGCGCACGGCGTTCGACACGGCGACGAGCGCCTCGTCCTGGCCGACCACGCGCCGGTGCAGCTGCTCCTCCATGTGGACGAGCTTCTCCTGCTCGCTCTCGAGCATCTTGCTCACCGGGATGCCGGTCCACTTCGAGACGATCTCGGCGATCTCGTCCGCCGTGACCTCCTCGCTGAGCAGCGACCCCTCGGTCTGCTGGGCGGCGAGCGCGGCCTGCTTCTCCTCGATCGTCTTCTCGAGCGAGACGAGCTCGCCGTAGCGGATCTCGGCGGCGCGCTCGAGGTCGCCCTGACGCGTCACGCGCTCGAGCTCCGCCTCGAGGTGCTCCTTGCGCTCCTTGGCGTCGCGCACCTCGGCGATGACGCTCTTCTCGTTCTGCCAGCGCGCGGTCATGGCGTCGCTCTGCTCGCGCAGGTCGGCGATCTCCTGCTCGACCGTCTCGGCGCGCACCTTGCTCGCGTCGTCGCTCTCCTTCTTGAGCGCCTCGCGCTCGATCTCGAGCTGCATGCGCTTGCGCTCGAGCTGATCGAGATCCTCGGGCATCGAGTCGATCTGCACGCGGACGCGGCTCGCGGCCTCGTCGACCAGGTCGATGGCCTTGTCGGGCAGGAAGCGATCGGTGATGTAGCGATTGGAGAGCGTCGCGGCGGACACGATGGCGTTGTCGCTGATGCGGACGCCGTGGTGCACCTCGTAGCGCTCCTTCAGGCCGCGCAGGATCCCGATCGCGTCCTCGACGGAGGGCTCGCCGACCAGCACCGGCTGGAAGCGCCGCTCGAGCGCGGCGTCCTTCTCGATGTGCTTGCGGTACTCGTCGAGCGTCGTCGCGCCGACGGCGCGTAGCTCGCCCCGCGCGAGCATCGGCTTCAGCAGGTTGGCCGCATCGACGGCGCCCTCGGCCGCGCCGGCACCCACGATGGTGTGGAGCTCGTCGATGAAGAGGACGATCTGACCCTCGGCGTCGGCGACCTCGCGCAGGACCGCCTTCAGGCGATCCTCGAACTCCCCCCGGTACTTGGCGCCCGCCAGCATCCCGCCGATGTCGAGCGCGATCACCCGCTTGTCCTCGAGGCTCGTCGGCACGTCACCGTCGACGATTCGCTGAGCGAGACCCTCGACGATGGCCGTCTTGCCGACGCCCGGCTCTCCGATCAGGACCGGGTTGTTCTTGGTCCGGCGCGACAGCACCTGCACGACCCGGCGCACCTCCTCGTCGCGACC
Source organism: Thermoleophilia bacterium (assembly GCA_028285405.1). GTDB lineage: Bacteria > Actinomycetota > Thermoleophilia > Miltoncostaeales > Miltoncostaeaceae > JANQPH01. The sequence goes on along the minus strand of JANQPH010000053.1, from coordinate 7,405 downwards.
GATGACCGGGTCGACCTTCCCGTCGGCGGCCGCCTGGGTGAGATCGCGCCCGTACTGCTCGAGGGCCTGGTACTTGTCCTCTGGATTGGGGTCCGTGACCCGGGCCGAGCCGCGCACGGACTTCAGCGCCTCCAGCAGCGAGTCGCGGCTGACCCCGCTCGCTGCCAGCGCGTCCTTGGCCGGCGAGTCCTCACCGACGAGGCCGAGCAGCAGGTGCTCGGTCGAGATGTACTCGTCGCCGAGCCCCTCTGCGTCGTCACCGGCGCGGCGCAGGACACCGCGAAACGCGCCCGACAGCTGCGGCCCGGTCGCCGCGGTGGCGCCCGAGACCTGCGGCAATCGGCCGATCGCCGCCGTGGTGGCGGCCTGCAGGTCCGCCAGCCGGGCGCCGGCCTTCTCGAGGAGCGGCGCCACGATGCCGTCGGTCTCCGCGAGCAGCGCGTCCAGGAGGTGGACCGGCTCGATGACCTGGTTGCCGGCGCTCTCGGCGACGCGGGTCGCTCCGGCCATCGCCTGCTGCGCGCGCTCGGTGGGCTTGTCAACTGCCATTGCGACCTGTCCTTTCGTGACGCCCGCCGGTCACCTGCTGGCGGGGAATGAGTGCGGTCTCGACCACGGCCACGGGCACGATCTCGGCCCGCATGCTGCGCCGCAGCTGCGCGATCTCCTCTCGGTGGGCCTCGCGGGCGCCGGCGAGCTCGCCCTCGAGCTCCCGCGCCCGCGCCTCGGCCCGGCGGGCCCGATCCTCGAGGCCGAGCACGCGGGCGATGCCCGCCAGGTTGAGCCCTTCCGCCGACAGCTCCTGGATCCGCTTGAGGCGATCGACGTCCTCGTCGGAGTAGAGGCGGGTGTTGCGGGCGCTGCGCTGCGGCTGGATCAAGCCGCGACGCTCGTACATCCGCAGGGTCTGGGGGTGCATCCCGGACAGCTCCGCCGCGATGCTGATCATGAAGGTGCGTGTCGTTCGCCTGCTCATCGAAAGAGCGCCGATCGAAGGTCGCGGTCGTCGAGATCGGCGTAGCGCTCGAGCGCCTCGCGCTGCTCATCGGTCAGCGAGCCCGGCACGTCCACCCGAAGCCGCGCGATCAGATCGCCCCGCGTGTCGCCGGTCGGCGACGGCGCGCCGTGGCCGGCGACTCGGAGCGCCCGGCCGTCGCCGCTTCCGGGCGGGACCGTGATCGCGATCTTGCTGTCGAGCGTCGGGACCTCGACCCGCGCACCGAGCGCCGCCTCGGCGTACGTCACGGGCACCTCGATCTCGAGGTCGTCGCCCCGGCGGGTGAAGATCGGGCTCGGCGTCACCCGGCACACGACCAGGAGATCGCCGGTCGGGCCTCCCCCGGTCCCCGCCTGACCACGCTCCTTGAGGCGCACCTTGGTGCCGTCCTTCGCCCCCGGCGGGATCTTGACCTGGTACCGCCGTCGAGTCGGCCGGGTGCCCGTGCCCTCACACGTGGCGCACGGGTCGTCGACGACCGTGCCGACCCCGTTGCACTTCGGGCACGGCCGCGTGAGATCGAAGCCGCCGGCCTCGCGGCCGACGACCCCCCGGCCCCGGCAGTCGGGGCAGAGTCGAGCGCTCGTCCCCGACTTGGCGCCACTTCCGTCGCACTGGGGGCATGGCTCGCGCTTCTCGACCGAGATCGGCACCCGAGCGCCACGCATCGCCTGCTCGAAGGACAGGTTGACCTCGACCTCGATGTCGCCGCCGCGACGCGCGGCCCCGGGCGCCTCGCCCCGGCCGCGGTTGCGCAGGATCGACCCGAACATGTCCGCGAAGTCCGAGAAGCCACCGCCGCCGGCGCCATCGGATGCGTCGCCGAACGGCCCCTCGTAGGGGTTGCGCCTGGGGCCACCGCCGGTCTGACGCCGCCCGAACGTCGTTCGCGCCGCGTCGTAGTCCCGGCGCTTAGCCTCGTCGGAGAGCACGTCGTACGCGTGCGAGATCTCCTTGAACCGCTCCTCGGCCTTGGGGTCGTCCGGGTTGGCATCGGGATGGTGCTCGCGCGCGAGCGTTCGGTACGCACGACGAATCTCATCGTCGCTCGCGGTCGGGCTGACGCCGAGGGTCTCGTAGAGGTCCGCCACGTGGCGCCGTCGCTCAGGCCTTGGCCGCGACGACCACCGTGCTTGGCCTGATCACCGTCTCGCCGAGCACGTAGCCGGTCTGGACGACCTCGACGATCGTGCCGGGCGGGGCGTCCGGCGTCGGAATCGTCGCGACGGCCTCGTGGAGGTGCGGGTCGAACTGGGCGCCCTCGGCCTCGATCTTCGCGACACCGCGGCTGGCGAGCACGTCTTCCAGCTGCACCCGCACCATGTCGACGCCGGTCGAGACGTCCCCGGCCTGATCGAGCGCGACGACGGCTCGCTCGAGGTTGTCCACGACGGGCAGAAGGCTCTTGATGAGCTCCTGCTGGACGCCGACGGCCTGAGCCTGCCTGTCCCGCTCGGCGCGCTTTCGATAGTTGTCGAACTCGGCCTTCAGTCGCTTCATGCCATCGAGGTACTGATCGCGCTCGGCCACGAGCTTGGCGACCGGGTCGTCCTCGACCTGGTCATCGACCTCGGGGGCGGGCGGCGCGTGATCCGACTCCGCCTCCACGAACGCGCCATCGGGCGGAGCCCCGTCCGGGGCCGGCCACGACCCGTCGGCCGAGCCCCCCTCGACGGGCGGACCCGGCGGGACCCGGGGGTCGGGACCTCCGGCCCCCGGACCGGGCTCGTATGGTGGCCGCTCCGCCGCCACGCCGGCCTACTCGCCCGGCTGCCCGACGGCGATCCGGCGCGGCTTGACCTCCTGCGCCTTCGGCACGCGGACCTCGAGGACGCCGTCATCCGCGTGGGCGGTGATCTCGTCCGTCTTGGCGGTCTGCGGGAGCGTCAAGCTGCGCTGGAACTCACCGTACGCGCGCTCGAGCCGGTAGTACCGACCCTCGTCGACGTCCTCGCTGAAGCGACGCTCGCCCTTGAGGGTCAGGACGTTGTCGTCCACCTCGATGTGGATGTCCTCCGGGGCGAGCCCCGGCAGCTCCACCTTCAGGACGATGGCGTCCTCGTGATCGAACACGTCCATCGCCGGCGTCCACGACGACGGTCCCCGAGCATCGCCGACGGTCCGGCTGTAGAGCCGGTTCATCTCGTCCCGGAGCGCCGTGACGTCGCGATAGGGGTCCCACCTCACTACTGCTGGCATGTCGTGCTGCCCTCCTTTCGATGCGGAGCGCGTCGGCCGCCGGGCGCTAGCCCTTGTTCTCCGACGCGTCCTCGTCGATCACCTCGTACTCGGCGTCCTCGACCGTCTCGGCGTCGCCGTCGGCGCTCGCGCCGTCCTGGCTGGCGCCCTCACTCGACGCCGCGGCCTGTTGATAGACCTGCTCGGACAGCTTGTGGAGCGCCTCGGTGAGGCTCGCCGTCTTGCCTTCGATGTCGTCCGGGTCCTCGCCCTCGGTGGCCGTCTTGACGGCCGCGACAGCGCCCTCGAGGTCGCGACGCGTCGCCTCGTCGACCTTGTCGCCGTTGTCCTTGAGCTGACGCTCGGCCTCGTGGACCCGCGCCTCGGCCGCGTTCTTTGCGTCCGCCACGCGCCGAAGCTTCTTGTCCTCCTCGGCGTGCGACTCGGCGTCCGAGACCATCTGCTCGATCTCCTCGTCGGCGAGGCCGCTCGAGGCCTTGATCTCGATGTTCTGCTCGTTCCCGGTGCCGAGGTCCTTGGCCGACACGTGGACGATGCCGTTCGCGTCGATGTCGAAGGTGACCTCGATCTGCGGCACGCCTCGCGGTGCCGGCGGGATGCCGACCAGGTTGAACTTGCCGAGCGTCCGGTTGAACGCCGCCATCTCGCGCTCGCCTTGGAGGACGTGGATCTCGACCTGGTTCTGGTTGTCGTCCGCGGTCGAGAAGACCTCGGACTTCTTGGTCGGGATCGTCGTGTTGCGCTCGATGAGCTTGGTGAACACCCCGCCCTTGGTCTCGATGCCGAGCGAGAGCGGCGTGACGTCGAGCAGCAGCACGTCCTTGACGTCGCCCGAGAGCACCCCGGCCTGGATGGCCGCGCCGACGGCGACGACCTCGTCCGGATTCACGCCCTTGTGCGGCTCCTTGTCGGTCAGGCGCTTCACGCGGTCCTGGACCGCCGGCATGCGCGTCATGCCGCCGACGAGCACGACGTGGTCGATGTTCGTGTCGGCGTCGGTGATCGCCTGCTTGGTCGGTCCGACCAGGCGCTCGAGCAGGTCGTGCACGAGCTCCTCGAGCTTCGCCCGCGTGAGCTGCATGTCGAGGTGCTTGGGACCGGACTGGTCGGCGGTCACGAACGGCAGGTTGATCTGCGCGCTCGACGTCGTCGACAGCTCGATCTTGGCCTTCTCGGCCGCCTCGTAGAGCCGCTGCAGCGCCATCTTGTCCTGGCTCAGATCGATGCCCTGCTCGCGCTTGAACTCCGCGGCCATCCAGTCGACGACCGCCTTGTCGAAGTTGTCGCCACCGAGGTGGTTGTCGCCCGCGGTCGACTTGACCTCGAACACCCCGTCGCCGATCTCGAGAACCGACACGTCGAACGTGCCGCCACCGAGGTCGAACACCAGGATCGTCTGGTCCGTCTCCTTGTCGAGCCCGTAGGCGAGCGCGGCGGCGGTCGGCTCGTTGATGATGCGCTTCACGTCGAGACCGGCGATCTTGCCGGCGTCCTTGGTGGCCTGCCGCTGCGCGTCGTTGAAGTAGGCCGGGACCGTGACCACGGCCTCGTCGACGCTCTCACCGAGGAACGCCTCGGCGTCGCTCTTCAGCTTCTGGAGGATCATCGCGCTGATCTCCTGGGGGCTGTACTCCTTGCCCTCGACCTGGATCCGCGCGTCGCCGTTCTGGCCCCGTACGACCTCGTACGGAACGATCGTCATCTCCTCGTCGACCTCGGCGAACTTGCGGCCCATGAACCGCTTGACGCTGAAGATCGTGTTCTCGGGATTCGTCACGGCTTGGCGCTTCGCCACCGCCCCGACGAGCCGCTCGCCCTCGTTGGCGAACGCCACGACCGACGGCGTTGTCCGCCCGCCCTCGGCGTTCGGGACGACCTCGGGCTCACCGCCGGTCAATACGGCCATGGCCGAGTTCGTGGTCCCCAGGTCGATTCCGATCGTCTTTCCCATCTGTGCGTCTGCCTCCTCGCTGGACGTCAGCCCAGCCATGCTCGCCAAGCTGCAATTCCCCACGTGGGATTGTGGAATATGAGTCGCGTCATGTCAAGTCATCGCAACGCTGATATGAGTCGATACGACGCAGATAGTCACCAAGATCGACGATCTCGCGCGTCATGGGCGAACGGAGATCACGACGTGGCTCGCCAGAACGCGGCGCAAGGCGCGCGCCTCGGTCCATCGGCATCCTCGACTGGTGTCGATCGAGGGGCTTGCGACGTACGAGGTCGGCGCAGGGCCCGCGGTCCTGCTCGTCCACGGGCTGGGCGGCTTCAAGGAGTCGTGGGGCCCGATTCCGGAGCTGATCGCGACGTCCGGACGTCGCGCGGTCGCGGTCGACCTTCCCGGCTGGGGCGAGTCGCCCGGGCACCGGCGGGAGCCGCACACGGCGGACTGGTATGCGGACCGGCTACGCCCCCTGGTCGAGCGGCTCGACCGGCCCCTCGTCATCGGCCATTCGCTCGGCGCACAGGTCGCGATGCGGCTCGCGCTGGCCGAGCCGCGGGCGGTGTCGGCGATCGCCCTGGTGTCGCCCCAGGTCGTTCGCCGGCCACAGCGGGGCTGGCGGCCGCGGGTACCCCAGGACTGGGCGGCGCTGCCCCTGCTCGGGCCGCTCGCATCCCGACTGTTCTTTCGCGCGTTCGCGCGTGACGATGCCCGTCTCGAGCGCGGCTTCGCTGCGGTCGTGTCGGACCCGCGCCGCTTCGCTGACGACCCCGCTGCCCGTGCGCTGCTCGAGCTCGCCAAGGAGCGCTTCCGCGCGACGAGCCCAGGCATCTGGGCGAAGGCGCTCAACCGGGCCCTCCGGATCGACCTGCGCGACTTGGCCGGGGCGGTTCGAGTCCCGACGATCGTCGTCGTCGGCGGCGACGATCGGATCACCAAGCCATGGCCCGCCGCCTCGCTCGCGCACGCGATCCCCCATGCGCGCCTGGCGACGCTTCCGGGAGTCGGCCACCTCCCCCAGGTGGAGGCGGCCGAGACGCTCACCAGCGAGCTAGGGTTCCGAAACGACTGACGCTGTCGCGTCAGGCAAAAAAACACGACGAGGGTGAGGTGCCTTGGCGGGATTCGGATTGAGCGATCTGGGGGCTCTGGGGCTGATCAGCTTCGGGGAGTTCCTGTGGTCGCTCCTGATCATCTTCTTCATGATCATCTTCTTCATCATCTTGTTCACGGTCATCGTGGACCTGTTCCGGAGCGATGATCTCGGTGGCTGGGGCAAGGCGCTGTGGGCGATCTTCATCATCGTCCTACCGTTCCTCGGTCTCTTCATCTACCTGATCGTCCGCGGCAAGGGCATGGGTGAGCGCCAGGTCGCTCAGCAGGTCCAGGCCCAGAAGCAGTTCGACCAGTACGTGAAGGACGTGAGCGGCGCGGGCTCGAGCCCGGCAGATCAGATCGAGCGGGCCAAGCAGCTCCTCGACTCGGGCGCGATCGACCAGGCCGAGTTCGACGCCTTGAAGAAGAAGGCGCTCTCCTAGGAGCGGGCTCCGTCCGCACCCCCTGGTGAGAATGGGCATGGCCGCCGCGGCGGCCATGCCCAGATGACTGCGACAGACGATCCTCGGCGGACGTCCCGCCGGCTCGCTGCCGGCCTACGCGATCCGTCTCCGAGACTCCGAGCCACGTACCTCGGCATCGCCGCGGCCGGCGTCTTCGTGCTGGCCGTGAACGCGGCGGTCCCGTTCCTGCCGGCATCCCGCGCTGATCAGCCCCAGACCGGCCTGATCCCCAACCCGGAGGCGGGCAACGGGGTCCCAGCCGACCCCGGCTTCGTCTGGGTGACCGCGAGCGCCTACGGCGGCCGGTTCCTCGGCCGCGAGACCGCGTGCGGCGAGGTGCTCGAGCCGACATCGCGAATCGTCGCCCACCGCGACCTCGCCTGCGGGACCCCCCTCCAGATCCGGGCCGGGGACACAACGCTGTCGGCGACCGTCGGTGATCGCGGGCCGTTCGTCGACGGCAGGGAGCTCGATCTCGCGCCGGGGGTCTGGCGCGGACTCGGCTTCGACTCGATCGCCGAGTTCGGAGTCCGTGGAGTTCAGGTCCAGGAGTCCGAGCCCGACTGAGGAGCCCGGCGAAGCGGGCTCCTCAGGCTTCGCGTGGACCTACCGCTTCACCTTGATCCCAGCCGCCTCACGGTCCCAGGTGTCGGCGGTGATGCCGGCATCGCGCAGCTTCACCTTCTGGACGCGCTCGGTCGGGGT